>DFDV01000114.1:952-19533 GCA_002369025.1 Treponema sp. UBA3819
GCTCTACAAGCAGCTTCTGATGGTGAGTGGCTTTGACAAATATTTCCAGATTGCCCGCTGCTACCGTGATGAAGATGCCCGCGGTGACCGTCAGCCGGAATTTACCCAGATTGATATGGAACTTTCCTTTACCAACCGCGAGGAAGTTCTGGAAACAACTGAAGGCATGATGGGCTATGTCTTTAAGAAAACACTGAACTACGATTTGCCCGTCCACTTTGACCGCATTTCATGGGATGACGCATTTGACCTGTACGGAAGCGACAAACCGGATTTGCGCTTTGACCTTAAAATGCAGGATGCAGCCTTTATGGCAGATTTGAGCGACTTTAACGCATTCAAGGCTGGTGCGGCAAATGCAGACAAGTCTGTTGAACGCCATAAGCGCAGCGGACTGAAAGCCCTGGTCGTCAAAAATGTTGCGGACAAATACAGCCGTAAGATGATTGAATCTCTGGAAAGCGTTGCAAAAATCAACCACGCAAAAGGTCTTGCATGGATGAAGGTTGATGCAAACGGCGCATTTGAAGGCGGCATCAGCAAATTCTTTGCAGGAAAGGAAAGCGAAATCTGCTCTAAACTGGGTGCAGAAAAGAATGACCTCCTCCTCTTTGTCAGCGATGAAAAATGGCAGACTGCCTGTGTTGCGCTGGGTGCAGTACGCAAGCAGCTGGGCAAAGATCTGAATCTCTATGACCCCAAGGATGTATTCCACTTTGCATGGATAATCGACTTCCCCTACTTTGCATGGAACGAAGATGAAAATCATTGGGAGACAGAACACCACATGTTCACCCTGCCCCAGAAAAAATACTGGGATACATTGGAAAGCGATCCGGGCAGCGTAAAAGGCGACCTCTACGACCTCGTACTGAACGGCTACGAACTCGCTTCCGGCTCAATGCGTATCAACGACCCGGCCCTGCAGCAGCGCATCTTTAAGATTGTCGGCTACAGTCAGGAACGCGCAGAAAAGGCATTCGGATTCCTGGTACAGGCATTCAAGTTTGGTGCCCCGCCGCACGGTGGTATTGCACCCGGTCTTGACCGCCTTATCATGCTGATGTGCCACGAAGACTCCATCCATGAAGTCATCGCCTTCCCCAAGAACAATCTGGCCGCTTCACCTATGGATGAATGCCCCAGCCCGGTAGATGAACAGCAGCTGAAAGATTTGCACATCGTGTGTACTGAAGTAGAAAAAGACTAAATGCAAGAGGCCCTGCAAATGCGGGGCCTTATTTTTTTAACTGAGCCAGCAATGCGCTACCCTGAATGTCCGGGCGGTATTCAATATTTGTGTACTGATGAAACTGCTGTTTGAGTAAGCCGATAAGAGGAATCTTTGCTGGTTCCATGGAGACCTGACGCAAAAGCCAGTCACCACATACATAGACAGTCCCGCCTTCAGTGAAGACATACTTGCTCTCTTCCATTACTGCAATATTGCGGGCAACAATACCCTTTATCATGTTTTCCTTGTCTTTTGGAGGCGGAAGATTGTCTTTCTGAACACTTTCATCGACAGAGTGCAGAACTGTATTTTTTATGGCTTCACCAATTGCCTTTTTGAGCGCAGCGATTAACTCGTCTGTAGAAAGCAGGGCTGGAGGTGGATCACCTGCTCCTATTGGGGGCATTCCCATTCCGGGTGGAGGACCGCCTGCTCCCATTGGAGGCATACCCATTCCGGGCGGAGGACCGCCTGCTCCCATTGGAGGCATACCCATTCCGGGTGGGGAACCGCCTGCTCCCATCGGAGGCATACCCATTCCGGGCGGAGGACCGCCCGCTCCCATTGGTGGCATACCCATTCCGGGCGGGGAACCACCTGCTCCCATCGGAGGCATACCCATTGGAGACTCTCCGCCTGCAGAAGATTCAAGGCGACATTCCTTTGGCAGATTGTAGGAAGTATAATTGTGATTCTTTGCGAACCAGAGTTCCTTACGCAAATCTACGCCTGTTTTGTTGGGAAGAAAGACAATGTTGCTATAGTCGATTTTGCTTTTGATATAGTCTATGGTAGAAATAAAAGAACCGTCTTCAGCAAGAACTGGCCGCATAAGCCAGCTGCCACAGAGATAGGTTTTTCCTTCCGGGCCGACGGTCATATACTGCTGCTCTTCAAGTCCGTCAATATTGCGTGACAGAATATTTTTGAGCATCGTTTCTTTAGCAATAATGAGAGTAAGTGCGCCGTCTTTGTTTAATTCATCATCGATTGCCTTTGAAATAGTCCTTTCCAGCATGTCATAAATGACACATTCAATTTCAAAAGTATCATCAAAACCGATTTTTTCGTCTTCTAAAGTAGCCATGTAGTGTGTTATATTATTGTAATACTGATTTGACTAATCGTCAAATAGGGAGAAGAGCAAACTGCAAACTAAAAACAGATTTTCCGCCTGCATCTGCCTTGCATTGCTTTTGCCTGCGATTTTTTTCTCTTCGTGTAAAAAGGAAAGTTCCCGCTCTGCCTGTCTTTTGGGAACAGTCTGCACGATTAAACTTTTTTCTGACTCATCTCCGCAGATGTACGATGAGCTCTTTGCCCGCCTGCAGGAAATTGACAGACGCTTCAGCCTGACAAAAGCAGACAGTGACATATGCCGTATAAATCGCGCGGCAGGAAAAGAAGCCGTCAAGGTACATGATGATGCCTTTTATGTCATTCAAAAAGCTGTGAAATTTGCCGCGCTCACCGGGGGTGCATTTAATCCGGCCATAGGAACCGTCTCTGAACTCTGGGGATTTAACAGCGAAGAGCCCACCCTGCCCCGTCAGACGGAAATAGATGCCCGGCTCCCCCTGCTGGACTACAAAAACATCATTCTGAATCAGGAAGAAAAATCAGTCTTTCTGGCAAAAGAAGGCATGAGTCTTGATTTGGGAGGCATTGCAAAAGGATACGCCGCCGATGAACTTGCCCGCCTGCTGGAAAAAGGTCATGTGCAGGGCGCTGTGATTGATTTGGGCGGAAATATTCTTCTCTACGGCAAAAAGACAGACGATAGCCTGTGGCGGACAGGCATAAAAAATTCCCTCGACCCCAATGGAGAAGCGATTTTTATTCTGTCTCTTCCAGCCTGTTCTGTCGTTACCAGTGGAATCTATGAACGCTGTTTTGAAAAAGACGGCATTTCCTATCATCACATTTTAGACCCTAAGACAGGCCGTCCCGCAGATGGAGATTTGCTTTCCCTTACGGTAATATCTTCTTCATCAATGGAAGCCGACGCCCTGAGCACCGCCCTCTTTGTAATGGGAAAGGAAAAAGCCCTGGACTTTGCTGAAAGAAGTCAGACGCGAATCATCCTCATCGACAAAAAAGGAAATATCGTACAGAGCGGTGAAAAAAGTAGCGGAAATTCAAAATCTGTGCTATAATTTTTTGCTTATGTCTGAAACTAATCTGGTAACTCGGGAACAGCTTGAAGATGTCCTCGCACACTTAAACGAGTGTACTGACGCATATTTGTACATTTATGATTTGCAGAATGACATTTATGTCACTTCACCTTATGCCCTGAAGACATTTGATTTACCTGCGTCAAAATTTTCCAACGCAAGAGAAACGATCATGCGTATTATCTATCCGGATGACCGACCCCTGCTTACTGCTGATATTGACCTGATAAGGACAGGTACAAAAGATACTCATAATCTGGAATACCGCTGGGTCAATAAAAACGGAAAGCCGGTCTGGATAAGCTGCCGGGGAAAAATGTTCTGGACGACTACAGAACAGCTTCTGGTAGGACGCATTTCTGTCATTGATGACCACGATAAAGTTGATTTGCTGACCGGTCTGCAGATGGAAACTTCCATGCGTACTGAATTCGGTATGGAATGGGCAAAAAAGCAGAAAGTGTCCGGCTTCCTGATGAAGATTGACATTGACTATCTGGGTGCGATTAATGAACAGCATGGCATGAAGGTGGGAGACCGCGTTATTGCCATGCTGGCCGACTGCTGTAAGAGAGCCTGTGAAGGACTGGCAAAAGTCTACAAAATGAACGGTGACGAACTTTTGTGCATGAGCCTGGATGGAAAAAATGCCGTGGATGCACAAAAAGCCTACCAGAACCTGAAACGATATATCTCTGAGGCGGAGCAGAAAACGGAATACGAAGTTGTCTTTACTGTTTCTGCCGGTGCCGTTGCTTTTTACAATGATTCTTCCCAGCTGGACGATTTGTTTAAGAAACTCAATTACACGATTGTGGAGGCTAAGCGTAAGGGCCGCAATAATCTGACTCTCTACAATGCGGTGGAATACACCAAACACCTTCGCGGTATTGAACTGCAGGAAAAACTCCGGGAGTCAATCAAAGACAACTTCCGCGGCTTTGAACTCTTTTTCCAACCGGTGGTAGATGCAAAGCAGCTGTATGTGGATAATGACCACACCGTCTTTAATGTTATAGGCGCGGAAGCTCTGCTGCGATGGTCATGCCCGGAACTTGGTCTCCTCTCTCCTGATGATTTTGTTCCGATTCTGGAAAAGAGCGGTCTGATTATTCCTGTAGGACGTTGGATTATGCTTACAGCCTTCAGTCAGTGCCGTGAGTGGAACCGTCTGCAAAAGAATTTCAGAATCAGCGTAAACCTGTCATACATTCAGGTACAGAAGAGCGATATTCTTACTGACGTGCAGATTGCCCTGGAAAAATCAAAAGTCAATCCCCAGAACATTACGCTGGAACTGACAGAAAGCGGCTATATGGACAGCGGTCAGGATTTGCAGAATCTGCTGAATGCCTTCCATGAAATGAATATCAACATCGATATCGATGATTTTGGTACAGGATATTCAAATCTGCGCTATCTGCAGTATCTTCCCGCAAACACACTCAAACTGGATTATTCTTTTGTGCACAAGGCAACAAGTGGCGATGAGGGCGACACGAAAGTCATCAAGCATATCACCCAGATGGCCCATGAACTGAACATGTCTGTCTGTATGGAAGGCATTGAGTCTATGTCTGACATTGAAAAACTTGAGCAGTTCTCCCCCGACCGCTTCCAGGGATTCTTCTTTGGGCGGCCGGTAAACGGAGTGCACTTCAGGGAACACTATCTCTGTCCCGATGCAAAGCGGGAAATTATCGAAAAGAAAAACTAGATATAGTGCTTGAGTTCAATATGCTGAATGCGCTGGGTCTTTACGCCTACGATGTAAGAGCCGAACATTGCTGATGCCGCATCAATTGCCGCTGCAAAACTGCAGAAAACAGGTACTGCCGGACGGAGAAGCAAATAGCCTGCATCAAAACCGCGGCTGTACACAGTACAAAGTACGGTCAGGGCAACAAAAGAGGCTCCCTGGGGAATTGCCCCCAGTGCAAAGGACAGTCCAAAACTCATCACAAAAATCCACATCACATCAAATATCTTGAGGCCTAGGGGAGAATATGAGCGGAGAATTACTACAAAGCAGATTGAAGAAGCCAGTGCTGCTCCGCCCCTGCCAAAAATTGAAAAGAGGGGAAAGGTAACGTCGCTGACATCAGAATGAATGCCCAGACTTTCGCGTCCGTGCCGCCAGTTAATCTGCAGGGCAAGGTTTGAGTCTCCGCTGAAAAAGGCGGCCAGGACAGGACAGATTGTTGCGTAAAGCACATGCCAGGGGCGCAAATCCTTGCACAAAAAGCGCAGAATCAGCGGGTAGATGATGACAACAATCAGGATAAAATCAACAAGAAGCATGAGGGTAAGAGGCGTAAAAATACCGCCGGCAAAAATTGCTTTTGTGCTGCTCATCCAGCAGGCGGCTACGGCAATCATTCCCACAGAAAGCCAGTCTACAAAAAAACTCATAATTGAATAGAAGAGTTTTGATGCACTCTGAATAAACGCAATGACTGGTCTGGAAGAAACTTCATCCGTTGTACAGCCACCGCCTGCAAAACCCGCAAAAATAAATGCAGGCAAAAGGAAGGCTCCCCCTGCCAGAGCATCAAAACTGGAATAGGGCAAGAGCTGCATGACCAGCGCTTTAATGTCTATTGTGGCAAGTTCCGTAATTTTTTCGCCGGTAATCTGAATGCGCGGCAAAGTAACGATCAGAATGGAAATCAGTCCGACGGCAGCCACCAGAAATGAAGAACCGATGATTGTGGCTACTGTCCAGAAACTTGTTTTTACGATGTTCTTATTGGAACGAAGGGTGTATACGGCTGAACTGACCCCGAATAAAATCAGCGGCAAGATCGTGTAGCGTCCAAAATGCATGACAAATTCGCTGACGCTTGTGATGGCTGCCTGAACGGCAGGAGACTCTGTGGGGAGAATGAGTCCGGCAAGAATACCCAGAACAATTCCGATGATATATTTAATCCAAATCTTCATAACTTCAGTATACCGATAGTGGGCTTTATTTGCAAACGTCAGTGTGCTATAATAACTAATTATGGATAAAACTCTTTTGATTGCCGGCAAAAATATTCCAAACGGCTCAGATTTTGCGTCCAGTTTTTCTGTAAAGGGACGCACCGTCATTACAGTTACCTCTCCTGAAGAAAAAAATGAAACCTTTTCTGAAAACGGTTACACTGTCGTACCCTGGAACCGGGCCTCTGCACTGAGTGCACGTTCCCTGCTTTTGAACTGCATGAATGTTTCAAATCATATTGATGAACTGGTACTTTACTTTGACGAACCTCAGGCTGCCATGGACTTTAACCGGGCTTCTGCCACGGAGACTGCCCGCATAATTGACGAGCTGGTTGTGGGCTATCAGTATCTGGTTTCTGAAGTAGCGGCCCGTTTTGAACAGAAAAAACTGAGAAACGAAGAAATCAGTATGGGAAAAATTGTTTTTGTCTACAAGGTGAACCCCAGCGAAAGCGATGCCGCCGCAAACCCGAATGTGAGGGCATCTGCCACCCTGTCTTCTCCCCAGATTGCGGCCGCTGCGGCATCATTCAAGGCTTTTGCAGAAAACACAGCCGCACTCTTTACTGAAAGTGATTCCATTTATCCGGCCCTGATTATCTGTGACTCTACCATGGAAGTTTCCCGCCGTGACGGCAGTCTTGCTTCCTGGCTTGCAGATTACATGGATTCCATCGATGACCTGAAAAAGCGCCCCAGTGCAAAACAATTTGTCACCTGGATAAAGGCTGGTGCAAAAAAGGCAGGCGGCTTTGGACTTTTCTAATCCCCTTATCGTACAGAGCGACCGCACATTGCTTCTGGATGTGCATGCTCCACGGGCGGACGAATGCCGCAACGCACTCATCCCCTTTGCTGAGCTGGAACGCTCTCCGGAACATCTGCATACTTACCGCCTTACACCCCTTTCCCTCTGGAACGCAGCAGGCGCAGGTTTTTCTCCAGACGATGCCGTGGCAGTCCTTAAAGAATTTGCCCGCTACGATGTACCCCAGGCTGTGGAAATGTGGATTAAGGAAACTGCGGGGCGATTTGGCAAACTGCGTCTGATTCCCGCACCCTCTGTTCTGGTTCCCTACAAGACGGCTGCAATTACTGACCCCAACGGCGAAAACACACAGGCAAAGGAAATAAAGGAAGAATATCTCTATCTTGTAACGGAAAGTCGTGCCGTATTTAAGGAAATTTCTGCCAGCCTCCTTGTTAAAAAGAACACACTTACCCCAACAGAATACAAGGCACCGGAAGAAAATGCCGATGCACATGTGACCGAAGATGAAAAGCAATACTGTTTTCTCCTCCATCTGACTGACCGCGGCTCCATCAAGCAGGAACTCTTGAAAATGGGCTGGCCGGTAAAAGATGATGTTCCCATGGCTGACGGTGAGCCGCTGGAAATCAATCTGCGGTCAAAAACCCTGTCCGGAAAAAACTTTGATGTGAGGGGCTATCAGCGGGAAGCGGCCCGGGCTCTTGTTGGCGACAAGGGTGCTGGAACGGGATTTGGAACCATTGTTCTTCCCTGTGGCGCCGGAAAAACCATTGTTGGCATGACGGTTATGGACGCCCTCAAAACAAGCACCCTCATCATCACTACGAATATCAGTGCCGTTCACCAGTGGATAGATGAACTTTTAGACAAGACTGACCTGACCGCCGACCAGATTGCCGAATACACGGGCGAAAACAAGACGATTAAGCCTGTTACCGTAGCAACCTACCAGATTCTTACCTGGCGGCCGGAAAAAGAAGGCCCCTACCCCCATTTTTCCCTCTTCCGGGAACGAAACTGGGGCCTGATTATTTATGATGAAGTACACATGCTGCCCGCCCCTGTTTTCCGGGTGGTGGCAGAAATTCAGGCCATCCGTCGGGTGGGCTTAACTGCAACTCTTGTAAGGGAAGACGGTCTGCAGGGCAATGTCTTCAGTCTGGTGGGACCAAAACGCTATGATGTGCCCTGGAAAGATCTGGAAACAAGCGGCTGGATTGCAAGCGCCGAATGTATTGAAATCCGCCTGGATTTGACGGAAGAAAAAGAAATTGAATATGCAGTGTCAGAGCCCCGCAAAAAACACCGCATTGCAAGTGAAAATCCTGCAAAAATTGCCGTTGTCTCTGAACTGGTAAGCCGTTCACCCCAGGATAAAATCCTGATTATAGGACAGTACCTTGACCAGCTGGCAGAACTTTCCAAAATGCTGGGGGCTCCCATCATCACCGGGAAAACGCCCAACGATGAGCGGGATAAAATATATGCTGATTTCCGGGCAGGAAAAATCCGCGTGCTCGTTGTGTCCAAAGTAGCAAATTTTGCCATTGACCTTCCCGATGCCAGCATGGCCATTCAGGTAAGCGGTACATTCGGAAGCCGTCAGGAAGAAGCCCAGCGGCTGGGAAGAATTCTGCGGCCAAAAGAGCGCACATCCCGCTTTTTTACCCTCATCACCCGCAACACCGTGGAAGAAGACTTTGGCTCCAACCGCCAGAAATTTCTGGCCGAACAAGGCTACTCCTACCGTCTGATCCGCTACAAGGACCCCTCAGACCTGGATCCTGTAACGGCCGGACAATAAAAGGCTGCCTTTGTAAGCAGTCGCATGCTATTCCCTTAGCCGCCTAGTCTTTTTCGCTTATGCGGTAGTCCCACTTGTGCTTGGGATAGCGTCCTTTCATCTCCCTGCAAATGTCTATCCAGGCACCAGTCCAGAAGTGTTCCAGGTCATCGGTGATCTGCAGGGGACGGCTGGCGGGAGAAAGCAGTTTGAGCAGAAGGGGTACGCCTAAAATTTTTGGTGTTTCAAAGCAGCCGAAAATCTGCTGAATGATGATTTCCAGGACAGGCTGAATGCTGCCGTCGGCTTTCTTTTCGTAGATGAGTTTTCTTTTCCGTCCGTTTGCCAGTGTGATTTGCAGGGGAACCTTTGCGTCAATGATGTTTCCCTCCAGAAACCAGTAAAGGGCATCGTAGACATCCTGCGGGCCGATTTTCTGCGACTTTATAAAGGGACTAAGCCATTCCTGTGGCCGAACACTCAGATTTTTGATTTTTTCCGCCAGGACGGGAGCATCTTTTTCGCCTGAAGCAGCATAGAATTCCGCCCTGAGCAGAAGACTCTGGCATTTTTCATCCAGGGGAAGAAGCTGCAGGCCTTTTTTGGACACAAGGTCGCAGAGAGCCGGAGCAAAATCTTCCGCCCCGGCAGGAATTTTCTTTTCTTTGAGGATAATGGTCCCGTAAGAAATGACTTCCCGCTTTTGCACTGAAAGACCTGCCAGCTCTGTCTTGACCTCGCTTTTAACATGCTTCTGCAAAAAGACTTCTGCCTCCTCCTGAGAAAGGGGCGAAAATGAATAGATTTTTCCAGTCCGTTCGCCCGCATCTACTTCCGGCGCGACAATCCATTCCGGGTAGGAAGAAAGCCCCTGAGAAAGCACTTGTTCCCGCAAAAGAAGTGCCTTGCGTCCTGAAGGAAACTGATAGTCGCCGCTATCTGCATTGGCCTCTGTCTGTGGCGAAAGGCGGGCCAGTCTGTCCGGAAAGCCTGAAAGTATGGGATTTTCCCCAGCTGAATGAAAAGCAAAGGCTTGTGAGCGGTCAGCCTGCAGGGACCTAAGACGGCGCTGTAAATCAGCGACAAAGATTTTTTGCCGCTCCGGACTGGCATCAGCATATTCTGAATAGGGAAGAACTGCCTCCGCACCTGCGGCAAGGGCAAGACAGGCAAGACGGGGATGCAGGCCCAGTCTGAGGACAGCCTTTCCTTTCTTTGTAATGGAGACTAAAGGCTGCCCCTCTGCATCAATGGAAATGTTTACGCAGTCCAGTTTTTCAAGCAAATCTGCGGCACTATTCCAGGCTGACTGTGACGGAGGCGTAAGCCATTGCAGTGTATCTCTCTGCCCCGCCCCCCATTCAGCACATTCCAGAAGCAGCTGTGTTATATCCGCCCGCAGGATTTCCGGCTGATTTTCTTCCATGCGGACATCATGCTCATGCCAGAGGCGGATGCACCTGCCCGCCGCCACTCGTCCTGCCCGGCCAGCCCTTTGAGCCGCGCTAAAAAGGCTTTCGTTTTCCGTGACAAGATGTTCCATGCCAAGCGCGACATTCATTTTGTTTATGCGGCAGAGCCCGGAATCCACCACCAGAGTAACGCCGGGAACGGTAAGGGAAGTTTCTGCAATGGCAGACGAAAGAATGACCCGGCGGGGAGCCTGAGCCTGACAGGGACTGAGGACTTTTCTCTGTTCGGAAAGGGAAAGAGAACTGTGCAAAATAAGTATTTCTGCGGAAAGGCCTGAGGCTGCAAGTTCTTTTTCCAGTTCTGCCTTGCTTTTGCGGATTTCATATATGCCGGGAAGAAAAGCCAGTATGGTGTCTGAACAGAAGCCATCATTATGAACTGGATTTTTCCCGTCTTTGCCATCATTCCCGCCATTCCGGGAAGGATTTTTTCCATTTTTGAGTTCATCCAGAATGGCACGGGAAAGACTTACGCCGGGGCGCCAGGTAATTTCCACCGGGTACTGACGGCCGGGAATTTCCATGACTGCGGCTGGCTTTTCTTCACTTCCGAGATAAGATGCAATTGCCCTCTGGTCAAAGGTTGCGCTCATCACGATGACATACAGGTCATCCCGCAACTGCATGGTCTCCTTTAGAAAAGCCAGCGCCAGGTCTGAATGAATTGAACGCTCATGAAATTCGTCCAGCACGATGACCTGCACATCTTCCAGAAGGGGGTCTTCCTGCAGGCGGCGGGTTAAAATGGCTTCGGTAATCACCTGCAGCCGGGTGGAAGCGGAAACTTTTGAGTCCAGATGCAGGCGGTAACCCACTGTGCCGCCTGTTTCTTCGCCAAGCAAATCAGAAAGCCTGTCCGCAATGGCAGAAGCCGCAAGGCGACGGGGCTCCAGCATGAGAATTTTTCCGTCAAAATGCTGAAGCAGGGCTATGGGCAGGGCGGTAGATTTTCCGGCGGCAGTTTCTGCTGTGAGCACAAGAGAGCGGGTCCCGGCCCCTTTGAGACTGTCACAGATTTTCTCAAGAAAGGGCGCAACAGGCAGAGAAGATATTTTTTCACGGGCGCGGGCAAAATCAGCCATAGTTGGATTATAATTTTTCTTGCAAGTTCTCTGCAAGCCCTTATTTTCCATATTCTTTTTCTGTGGTATAATGATTTTTACTCTTTTGCAGAAGGGGTCTTAGGGCGCTCCCTAGGAGAAAGGGGTATGGCGAAGACTTCAGGCTGAGCCTAGGGGAAAGGCTTTTCCCCTCTTTGGAGACACAATGAAAGAAATTGACCCACATATTCAGGCAATTATCAAGTGGCGGGAAAGTTTTGCTACGCTGCCGGACACGCATTTTTTTGAACTGGTGCGGATGTACCTGGGGGAAGTGCATACTCCTTACAACAAGCCTAAGCTGATTGAGGAACTGGGGGCTTTTTTACGCAGGGAAGAACATCGCAGAACCCTGGTCAGTTTGCTGAGCGAGAGTGACGTGCAGTTGATTTGTGCGGTGCATTTTATTCAGAACGCAACGATTGAGAAGGTGGCGGCTTTTTTTGCAGGGGAATATAGTTTTGCGGCTGTTTACGAAAGGCTTTTAAATCTTGAAGAAAGGCTGATTTTGTACCGTCACAGTGATGCAAAAGGGGAAAATACCGTTATCAGCGTAAATCCCATGCTGGATGATGTACTTTCGCCCTATCTGCAGGAGTCGGTTCTGCTTTCTGAGCCTGTGCCGGCGGAACTGAATCAGTCTATGGCGGCCGGACTTTCCCCAGAACTGCTGGCGGCCTATATTTCTTTTTTGTCTGCAACAAGCGATGTATGCAAGGCTGACGGTTCTTTTAAAAAACGGACTGCGGCGACTCTGGAAGGAATTTTTCCCGGAAAGGTGGAGATGCTTCATTGCGTAACGGCTGGCTTTATCAATCTTTCCATACTGAAAGATGATGAGTCCGGCTTTGTGCTTGACTATTCAAAACTGGAGTCTTTTGCCCGACTGGATGAGATAAGTCAGTACAGTCTGCTTTGTGTGGCTTCTCAGGGAAGATTCAGCAGAAGCGGATTGACCCGGCAGGCCCAGCTTTTGCTTGATGTTGCTTCTGGAATTGGCAGGGCAGGCTATACGCGTACGGAGTTATTGCGGTCTGCTTTTTTGATTTCTGAAAAAGACAATGATATTCCCGGCGTGGCTCCCATAGGACAGACAGGTCGTTTTGCTTCCATGATTGCCCGCTCACGGGAAAAGAACGGAATGGGCGGCAGTTTTTCTGCTGTTGATGCAGTTTCTGCAATGGACAGGCTGATTGACAGTGCCCTTTTGCTGGGACTGCTTGCTGAAAAGGGAAAAGATGAAAAGGGAGAAAGCATTTTTGTGCAGGGAAGCGTGCTTGAGTCCAGCCCTGCGCCTGCAAATGGCCCCTACCCTAAGGTGCTGAATATTGATGCGGGCTTTACGGTAACCCTGCTTCCCGGACTTCCTCTTAAGGCTCTGCTTCCCCTCATGCACTTTTTGGATATTCAGCAGTTTGATACGGCGGCTCAGTTTGAAATAACAAAAAAATCTGTCATGAGGGCTTTTGACAGTGGCCTCAGCCGCCAGACAATTCTGGACACGCTGAAGGAATTCTGTCCCTATAAGGTGCCTCAAAATCTCTGCGTTTCGCTGGAGGACTGGCACAATTCCTATGCCTCGGTTGCCCTTTACAAGGGTTATGTCCTGCAGGTGAACAAGGAAAATGCGGCAGCCATAGAAAGAAATCCCGCCATTGCCCGCCATATCGCCCTGACTCTTGCTGCTGGAATTTATCTCCTTGATGTGGAAAATGATGCACAGGCTAAGGACCTGATAGAGGAAAGCAGCGTTGATTTTATTGGTACCATAAAGAGCGCGGCAAAGACAGTAGAAAGCGCGGGATTTCCCCCTGTGCATTTTTCCAGAAAAGCTGCATCCGGGCAGGGGCTGGGAATGGGGCCGGAAGGAGAAGCCGAAAGTCTTTCCCCGCAGGCGGAAATTCCCCCGCTTTCTTCCGAAGATACCCGCGCAAGTCATTTTGACGCCATGCGGGCTGACCTTGAAAAATTAAATCTCCTTCCTGAACAGAAAGACGGTCTCCTTGACCGCATCAGGAGAAAAATCATTCTGTCTCCCGAACAGCTGCGGGCAGACAGTGTGCGCCTAGAGCGTGTCATGGCAGGCGGCATGGATTTTTCCGGCAAGGTGCATATTATTGAAAGCGCCATTTCTTCCAGCAGCATGGTGGAACTGGAATACGAAAACCCCAATGAACCTGACGGTGAAGGCGTGATAGTTGTAGGTAATCCCCTGAGCGTAGAAAAAATGGAAAATGATGCCTTAATCCGCATAGAACTGATTCCCCAGCATGAGGAAAAACTTTTTTCTATCGGAAAAGCACGCATGGTAAAACGAATCCGCGGTTCTGTATTGCGTTAAATCGGAAATCGGTATTGTGGTATTGCGGTAAAAATGAAGGATAAATGAGGGCGGGGTGTCTAGACAAAGACAGGATTTTTTGATATTCTTTTATCTACATGGCGTCTTACCCAAGCGGTAAGGGAGTGGTCTGCAAAACCATTATGCAGCGGTTCGATTCCGCTAGACGCCTGAACAAATGAGATGTCCGCAAGGACATCTTTTTTGTTTTTCCAGCCCCGCCATGGCCAAGCCGGGGGTTGATTACATATATATGGGGAGAGGTGTCACGCCTCTCCCGTTTTTTTTGATTTTTCCTGCTTACACTGCTTTTTCTGATTATCTTGGGCGCAGTCTGGGAACTAAATCCAGAATTGTTTCCACAGCCTTTTCCCGGTCTTCTTCATCGGCAAAAATCAATGTTGTTTCGCTGCCATTCCGCTGCACGACGCTGAGCGTGGTCTTATAGTTTCCGGTGTTTTCCGGGTCATTTTCGTAGGCAAGCGTTGGAAGGGCTTCTATGTTTACGAAGTAAATGATTTGTGTACCAAGTACAATTGCATCCTTGTAGACACCTGCCATGCCGCGGTTTGCTCCTTCGCGTGCCGCAATTTCCGTAGCAATCAGGGCGGTTCCAATCAGGATTGCATTTACAAAGAGGCCCATATCCCTGAAGGGCAGCACGCAGATGATTGCCGCGCCAAAAAGTGCAATGGCTATCCACTTTGCAGAAGATGTCTGCTTAAGGGGCAGATACTGAGTGCCCGCATTCTGGCGCAGTTTTTTGGTGCGCAGAGGAATTGAAATGAGGATTGCGGCATAGCAGATAAGTCCTGCCAGGCAAAGTCCTACGGTCATCATCTTCATATTCGTCCTCCCAAAAGTTTTTTGATTGCAAAATTACTGCGTTGTTCCTTAATCGCCAGCCAGGTAAGCAGTGCCTGCCATGCACTCTTAAATGCCAAAGGTAGTTCCCCAAGATCCTGCTCATTGCGCACCTGTCGCCACTCAAAGGCAGTCACTTCGCCTTCTTGTGCCGTCAATGCCTCCCCAGCGGGAAGTTCTGCCTCAAAAAACAAATCACAGGTTTTGTAAACAATATTCTTATATTCATACGTATTGGGAAAACTGCACAAATAATTCATTTTGGTTGGCGGCAGACCGGTTTCTTCTTCACATTCCCGATAAACAGCGTCTTCTGCTGCCTCATCGGGATCAACAAATCCGCCGGGAAGGGCCAAAAATCCTTTGCGCGGCTCTTTTCCCCGTTTTTCAAACAAAACGCGCCCCTTATCATCACAGATAATCAGCCCAACTGCCGTAGCCACATTGTTGTAGAGGTCAAAGCCACAGTCAGCACAAAGCCATTTGCGCATCTTTACATTCTGAATATGTCTGCCTCCACAGGCAGGGCAAAAATTAAAGTCGTTCTGCATGACAGTCCCCTTTTCTATTAAAAATACCGGGCCGTAAGTGCATCAGCAAGAACTTCTGCACGACGGAGGGTCTGAATAATCAGAGGAATAAAAAGCGGGAAGAGAATTTTGATTTTTGCAAAAAATCCTCTGGCACTTCCCAGTCCGCCTCTTTCCAGCTGGGTTTTGATGATTGAAGATGCTTCCTCAATTAAAATCGGAATAAAGCGGAAAATAATTTCTGTTACAACCACAAGGGAACGCACCGGAATATGCAGGGCGGAAAGTGGTTTGAGCAGGGTGGCAAATCCTTCGAGTATCTCTTTTTCGCCCGTTGAATAGATGAAGACCTGAATGGCAGAAAGCACGCCAAAGACGCGAAAAAGTGCAATTGCACAAATCTTAATCTTAAAAGGCGTAACCATAAACCACTTCCATTCAGTAAAATGCGGCTCTCCCTCCAGAGGAGGAATAAAAATCATCTGAATAAGACAATAAAGCAGCATCCAGGGCAGAACTTTGAGGAAAGAAGTACAGAGCCTGCCCAGGGGATATTTTGCCAGCAGGGCATAGAGAACGCTGACAGCCGCAACTCCCGCCACAAGATAAATAGAGGGCATGGCAAGGGAGGCAAGGAAAATGGTCAGGAATGTCAGATATTTCAGGACAGGCGAAAGTTTTTGAATAAATCCCTTGATTTTGGCAGGCGCAACGGCAAAGGCGGCTGTCTTTCGCAATTTGGAAAGCATCTTTGCTCCATCAAGAGTCTTCTGGGAAGCGAGGGAAAGGTCTTCTGACAGGGCAGGCTGTCTGCAGGCAGAATCAGATGCAATCAGCCCCTTTTCCATGTGAATGGCACGGTCTGCAAAAGCCGCCTCTTCCATGCGGTGGGTACTGAAGAGAATTGTTTTTCCGCTGCGGGCAAGTTTTTGCAGTAAAAGCAGCAGGTCTTTGCGGCTGATTGGGTCGATACCGGAAGTTGGCTCATCAAAAAGAAGAACCTGGCTGTCCATGGCGATTATGCCGGCAATAGAAAGTTTTCTCTTTTCGCCTCCGCTGAGTTTTTGAGTGGAACGGTTTGCAAACTGGTCATAGGGCAGTCCCACCAGTTCCATGGCATCCCGGACACGTTTTTTCAGTTCTTTTCCATGTATTCCCTGATTTATGGGGCCAAAAGCTACATCATCTGCGGCATAAGGTTCAAAAAGAGCGGCCTGACTGTCCTGCAGGGCAAGGGATGGATAAGCGTCCGCGTAGACTTTTCCAGAGGAAGGCTGCAGTAATCCCGCCGCAATTTCCATGAGGGTAGATTTTCCGGAACCGCTTACGCCGGTAATTGCCGTAAGGGTGCCTTTATAGATATCAAGATTCAAGCCTTTTAGAACAGATGTGCCTTCTTCATAGGAAAAAGAAATGTCCCTGAGAGCAAGGGCAATATCTGCATCAACAAAATCATCCGGGCTGCGGCGGGCGGCTTCTACAGGCTGGCCAAAGAGAAGCCTGATAAGAGGAGTGTTTGCCTGAAACTTTTCCCGGGAGCCGTCAAATATTATTTCGCCCGCCTGAATGGCGATTACATGCTGGGCCCTGCAGGCTTCTTCGTAGTCATGGGTTATATGCAGAATGGTCTGTCCGTTTTTGTGGCAGGCATCCAGAAAGTCCAGAATGTCTTTCCTTGACTCCGGGTCAAGCATGGATGTGGCTTCATCAAGGACAAGCAAATCCGGCTGCAGGGCCAGAATACCGCTGATTGCCAGTTTTTGGGTCTGTCCCAGAGAAAGTGCATTGGTACGGCTGTCTGCGCGGTCAAGCATTCCTGAAACTGAAAGGCTTTCTATAACGCGCTGTTCAACTTCTGCGGGGGAGAGCCTGAGATTTTCCGGGCCGAATGCCGTATCCCGGGAAACAATGCCAGAAACAATCTGGTCTTTGGGATATTGAAAAACAATGCCGGTTCTTGCACCTTCTTCCAGCTGAACCTGACCTTCCTGTACTTCCAAAAATCCGGCAATGATTCGCGCCAGGGTAGATTTTCCCGAGCCGTTTGCACCCAGGATGACTGTATATTCACCCTTGTTAATTAAAAAGGAAATATCCTCCAGCGCAGGCTTTTGCATATCAGGATATGAGAACGAAAGATTTTTTACTGTGAGCAGAGGCATTTATATATTTTCTGGCAAAGGCTTACCAGATTTTCTCCACTGATAGTATTCAGCCGTGGCGGTAAAGAGCACATCACTTGAAGAATTTAAAGCCGTTTCCATACTGTCCTGAATAACGCCAATAATAAAGCCGACACCGACAACCTGCATGGCAATATCATTTGAAATGCCAAAAAGGGAGCAGGCCATAGGAATCAAGAGCAATGAACCGCCCGCCACACCAGATGCACCGCATGCACCCAGCGTAGCCAGCACACAGAGAATCAGAGCCGTAGGAAGGTCAACAGAAATGCCCATTGTATGTGCGGCCGCCAATGTCATTACCGCAATCGTAATTGCCGCTCCGTCCATGTTGATTGTAGCACCCAGTGGAATGGATACAGAATACATATCTTCGTCCAAACCAAGATCTTCGCACAATTCCATGTTTACCGGAATATTTGCCGCAGAACTACGGGTAAAAAAGGCCGTAAGACCGCTTTGGCGCAGACATCGCCACACAAGCGGATAGGGATTACGATGCAAGGCAACTGCCACCATCACCGGGGAAACCAGCAGCGACATAACCAGCATGGTTCCGACCAGCACGACAAGCAGTTTTCCGTAACTGGTAAAAATTGAAAGACCGTTTGAGGCAACTGTCGTAAAAACAAGACCCATAATGCCAAAAGGCGCAAGATTGATAATCCAACGGACAATCAGCGAAATACCCTGCGAAATTTCGGTAAAGAAAGCCTTTGTCGTTTCGCTTGCGAATTTTTTCATCGCCAGACCAAAAATAACTCCCCAAAACAAAATGCCGATGTAATTTGCACTGATAATAGATTCAACTGGATTTGCAACAGCGTTAATCAGCAGATTGTGCATCACCTGACCGATTCCCGCAGGAGCGGCAGACACATCCTCTGGAGATGCCAGTGCAATCGTCTGGGGAAAAAGAAAACTTGCGGCAACTGCAATAAATGATGCGAAGAGCGTTGAAAGCATATACAGAAGAATAACAAGACCAAAGCGACGGTCAAGCCCTGCACTGCCTTTTACAAGCGAACTTGACACAAGGGCAAATACAAGTACAGGAGCAACCCCTTTAAGCGCTCCTACGAACAAACTGCCAAAACTGCTAATCCATGCAGCACTAGGAAGAAGAAGACCTAAAAT
>DFDV01000119.1 GCA_002369025.1 Treponema sp. UBA3819
TGGATTATAATGCGTTTGCCCTGCTTCTACTCCGTTGACAAATAGATATACTCGTATTAAACTAATAATCGGTAGTTTTTCTGTTTCGTGGGGAAACGGGAAAAGTATGGGAGAAAAAATGGCTGTTGGTGAAAAAATCACAAAAGAAAAAATAATCCGGGCAGTTCTGGACTCTGCATTTGACAAGAGTGTTGGCGGAACTTCCCTTGCAGATATTTCTGAAAAACTGGGAATCAAAAAGGCATCACTTTACAATCACTACGAAAGCCGCGATGCCATGATTGAAGACACAATCGCCTATTGCGGTGATTTGCTGAGAAAGACCAGTTTTATCCCGGCAGACATGACGGCAACTGCACAAAAATATCCCGCTGAAACCGTGCTCAAAGGCATTGTAAACCGCTGGATTAAACTGAATGAAAAAGAACCCCTTCTGCAGGTATATGTTTTTGTAGAAAGTGAAAAATATTTTTCAAATCAGTCGGCGGCAATCGTTTCTGAAACGCGGAATAAACTGATTGAGCAGACTGTTTCTGCCCTCACCGCACTTTCTGATGCACAAAAAATTAAAAGTCTGGATGCAGCGTCCGCAAAAGGCTATGCAGTGATTTTTGCAAGTACCGTGCGGGATATTCTGGACATCTATCTCACGGACAAAAAAGTTCAGATTCGTTCAAATCCGGAAACAGGTGCAGACACTTTGTTTGCCTCAATTCCTGGCGGAGAACCTGATTTTTCTGAAATCGACACATTGATAGAGCAGTTTTGCAATCTTCTGAAGAAATAATAAGGAATGGAGCAGCATAAATGGAAAAGACACTGGTAAAAATTTTTAGAAAACAGGCTCAGGATTATCCCGAAATTGCCTATCAGTTATACAAGCAGGACGGAAAATTTACGCCCATTTCTTACAAGGATGCCTATGCGGACGCCCTTGATTTTGCAGGCGGTCTTCTTTCGCTGGGCGTAGAGCGCGGCGACCATATCGGTCTTATCAGCGACAACCGCTGGGAATGGGAACACGCAGACATGGGCATTATGGCAATTGGTGCAGTAGATGTGCCGCGCGGTTGTGATGCCACCCCCAATGATCTGGCATACATCCTTTCTTTTGCGGAATGTAGAATTGTAATTGTTGAAAATTCTGCACAGATTCAGAAAATTCTTGCCCTCCGCGAACAGCTGCCACTGGTAAAGACTCTCATTTCTTTTGAAGAGCCTACAGACAAAGACAACAATACGGCAAAAGAGGCTCAGGTTGAACTTCTGACCTTTAACGATATCATCACAAAGGGAAAGGCTTACAACGAGCAGAATCCCGACAAAGTTGATGAAGAAATTGACAAAGGTGACTGGGACGACATCGTAACGATTATCTTTACTTCGGGAACGACCGGCCAGCCCAAGGGCGTTATGCTTTCTAACGGCAACTTTATCACCCAGCTGGACGAAGTTGATGAGCGCATTTTCCTTTATCCGGGAGACCGCGGACTGATGGTTCTTCCTGTATGGCATGCTTTCCAGCGTGCGGTAGAATATGTTGTTCTGAGCCAGGCGGCAACCATCTGTTATTCAAAACCGATTGGTCCCATTCTGCTGGCAGATTTGAAAGACCTGAATCCCCAGGTTCTTCCTGCAGTTCCCCGCGTATTTGAGGCTGTTTACGACGGCATTTACCGCAACATGAGAAAGACTGGCGGCATTGTCTACATGCTTTTCCGTTTCTTCGTTCGTGTTGCCCTGATTCATTCAAAAATTGACCGCGTGCTTTTTGACAAGACTTCACGCTTTGGCATAGACAAACGCTGGCTTCAGTGGCCCGGCTTCGTCATTCCCTGGCTGGTGCTCTATCCGATTAAACTGCTTGGAAATGTACTGGTATTCCGCAAAATCAAGGCAATGCTGGGAACAGGCTTCAGGGCGGGCGTTGCAGGCGGTGGAGCTTTGCCCCGTGCAGTAGACGCTTTCTTCTGGGCAATCGGCGTAAAACTTGTAGAAGGTTACGGACTTACTGAAACCGCACCGATTATTTCTGTGCGCCCCATTAAAAAGCCTGTCTTTGGAAACGTTGGTTCTCCTATCCGTGGCATTTCAGCCCGCGTTGTGGACTTTGAGACAGGAAAAGATTTGGGACGCTGCAAAAAAGGCGTTCTGGAAATTAAGGGCGGCACGGTAATGAAAGGCTATTACAAGCGCCCCGACCTGACCAAAAAGGCAATCAACGAGGACGAATGGTTTAACACCGGCGATATTGCAATCCTCACCCGCCACAACGAAATTGTGCTTCGTGGTCGTGCAAAAGACACGATTGTTCAGCTGGGCGGAGAAAATGTAGAACCGCTTCCTATCGAAATGAAAATCCAGGAGTCACGCTACATTCAGACGGCAGTTGTTGTCGGTCAGGACCAGCGCTATCTTGCAGCCCTTATCGTACCTGAAAAAGATGAAGTTGAAGGCTTTGCAAGGGAAAGCGGTCTGGAATACAAGACCTACAGCGACCTGCTCAAAACTCCGGAAATCAATCATCTGATTGAAAATGAAGTGGGCCTGCGCATCAATGCAAAGAATGGCTTTAAGATGTACGAGAGAATCAACAAAGTCGGACTTTTGGAAAAAACCTTTGAAGTGGGCGTAGAACTTTCTGCCAAGCAGGAAATCATGCGTTATAAAATCAACGATATTTATGCAAAGGAAATTAAAGCTCTGTACAAATAGAAATCAGGTCTAGGGACAAAAAAAGAGGGTGAAATGTGCTTCAAGAGTTGCATCTTCTTCCGACCATTTTGAGATTACTTTCCGTGGTGATTTATATTTCTATCAGGATTGCACCTGATTTTTTGTCTCGCAGGGATGTGTCCTGGGGATAGCCGATTGTGAGCAGTTCACCATTTTGCGGCTGTACGCGGGTCTTGTCCACGGCAAGTACCAGACCCAGTTCCGTGCATGCATAGTAACCGCTTTTGTGCATGTCTGGCAAGCGGATAAAGTCTGAAGTGATGCGCAGGCTAAGTCTTTTTGGTCGCCTGCCTTCATCGATGCCGGCTTCTGTCCTCTCTGCCCTCTCTGTCCTGACCGGATTTTTTTCTGTCTCAGACAGATCCGTCTTTTTTGCCAGAACAAAACTGAGAACCGCCCGCTCCTTGGGAAGCCCTGATTTTGCAGACAGTTTTTGCAGTGCGGCAGGAGCATCATTCGTGCTGAAAGCAAAATTACACCATTTGCCACCTTTTTTTGCATTGCCTGTCATGGGGCACTGGGCTGTATGGGGACAGGGGGCTAGGGGTGCAAAGGAGCGGCGCAAAAAAGCCTCCCGCATCAGAGCAACAAATCGTGCTGATTTTGGGTCACCGGGTTCGATGAGCAGAACGGATGCAGAGGGATTTTCAGCATCCAGATAAGAAAGCAAATCGCCGCTGTATTTTTTTGCCAGATAGTCAGGCGGCATTGTGCTTGCCTGAATGAGTTCATTGCAGACATTGGCGCAGGTAACAAGAACCGCTTTTTCCTTTATGCGTGTACCCAGTTCGCCTTTTACGCGGACAATGTTCCAGGGCCTGATTGAATTGTCTGCGGCAATCGTTTTTGCGGCAATAGAAAGATAGAGTTCTTCACCGTTTGCCAGGGCGGTCTGGGACAAATCCATGCAGTAAAAGGTGAGTTTTTTTGAGCGCAGTTCAGGGCGGGCCAGCCAGAGGCTGATGGGTACAGTCAGGGGGCCACTGCCTACATCAAGCACCACATCACCATCGGAAAGGTCAAATGCATTTGCGGGCATACCTGCAAAGAGCCGGGTCAATCGTACCAGGTTCCACCACATGAAGTAGTTGATGTATGCAGAAACCATGCCTGCGTCATTCATGTAGCCCAGGCGGCGGCTCGTCCGGTCGTCGGTAAGTTCATGGGAAAGTTTTTTGATTGCCCCGCCAAGCAGAAGACGATGCTTTCCGCTCAGGGAAAGAACATCGCTGATTACGCGGTCAAAATGTTCAATGATGTCGCGGCTTTCTGCGGGGATTGCTTCGGCTGAAAAGAGGGGGTGGCGTTTTAGTGGAATGCGTCTCATGTTCTGTATTTCCTTATCAGCAGATATGCTCCAGTCAATTCACTTCTGAGCCGCCTGATTTCATCCAGAGTGTCTGCATTGTTCTGGTAACTGGTCATTTCAGCCAGTAACTGACTGCGTGCGCCTTCTATCGTGAACTTCTTTTCGTAAATCAGAAATTTCAGGCGCAAAATTAAATCCAGATCGCGGTCGGAGTAGGCACGGCGGCCTCCGATATCCTTGCGCGGGGCAAAGCCGGGAATGACACTTTCCCAGTAGCGCAGAATATGAGCCTTAATGCCAGTGAGTTCTTCAACTTCGCCGATACTGAATGAAGCCACTATTCTGTCTCCCGGTTGCGCTGTTCCCATCTTGTACGGCTTGCCTTCATTTCCAGCTGTACGGGAATCTGGTCAAAGCCCAGGTCTTCGCGGATACGGTTTTTCAGGTAGGTTACATAACTTTCCGGCACCTTGTCGGGGCTGGTGGCAAAGATGATAAATGAGACAGGGTTTGTAGAGGTCTGCGTCATGTAACGGATTTTAAAGTGAATGGCCCTGCTTGCCGGCGGCGGATAACGGAGGAGCCAGTCTTTAAGTGCATTGTTCAGGGAGGCTGTTTCTACTTTGCGGGTAAGCTGGTCGTAGAGGGTGATGGCCGTGTTCAGCAGGTCTTTTATGCCTTCGCCTTTGAGGGCAGAAAGAGGAAGAATGGGTGCCCAGTTCATGTGGCCGAACATAGTGCGGGTATAATCCACTGTTGCCTTAAAAGTCTTGCGGCTCTGGTCCTGGGTATCCCACTTGTTGAGTACAAAAATAATTGCGCGACCCCTTTCGTATGCAAGCGAACAGATTTTTTTGTCCTGCTCGGCAAGTCCTTCCTGGGCATCAATCATCAGAAAGACAACATCACATTCGTCCAGCGTTTTAATGGCACGGTTTACGGAATAGTATTCTACATCTGCCTTGACTTTTGTCTTGCGCCGGATTCCTGCCGTATCAACAACCTTAAAATTGCGGCCGCCGTAGGTAAATTCACCTTCCACTACATCACGGGTTGTTCCCGCATAGTCGGAGACAATGGAATTTTCTGTGTGGGTGAGGCGGTTTGACAGAGTAGATTTTCCGGTATTGGGCTTACCAAGAATTGCCACTCTGATTGGGCGGTCTGTTTCCTTTCCTTCCTGTACGCGTGAAAAATCAAGTCTGTCTGCAAGTGCCTTTTGCAGTTCGGGAATGTGGTCACCGTGTTCGGCAGAAACGAAAAGAAGTTTTTCAAAGCCGTACTGCATGTAGTTCCAGGCTACGCTTTCGTTTCGTCCGCCCTCGCACTTGTTTACGGCTGCAACCACCTTATTCCAGTAGGGGCGCAAAAGCGAAATAAATTCTTCGTCTTCACCGGTAATGGTTCCCGCCTCCAGCAGAAGAAGAATGACATCTGCTTTTTTTATCATGGCAAGGGATTTTTCCACGACCAGTTCATCCATCACGGCTTCCATCGTGCCGATATCGCGTTCCAGTTTGAATCCGCCTGTGTCCACAAGGGTAACCGGCTTGTCTGCAATAAATGCCTGAGATTCCACCGGGTCGCGGGTAACGCCTGGAGTGGGATCAACGATAGCCTGCCGCTTTCCGACAAAATTGTTGAACATGGTGGATTTTCCCACATTGGGACGGCCTGCAATAACTACAAGCGGGGTATTGATGTAATACTTGTCGCGGGAAAATTCAGAAAGAACTTCGTTTTCTGTGGATTGAGAGAGGGAATCACTTTCTGAGGCATTGCTGTCTTCTGCGGAAAAGTCTGAGGAATCAATTTCTTCCGGAAGATTTACTTTCTTTGGTTTTGGTTGAGAAAAATCCGGTTTCTGCTTCTTTTTTTTCATCTATTCTTCCTCTACGGCCTTTTTCGCGTATTCGTTCAGTTCGTTAATGGTATATTCTGACAGCAGGGCCTTTGTGCTGCTGATAAGTTTTGGACTCATACTGAGCGTGCGGATTCCTAAGCCTGTCAGAACCATGACTCCGTCTTTGCGGCTTGCCATTTCACCACAGACGCTTATGGGCAGATTTGCCTTTTCGCCATAAATGATGGTGGTCTGAATCAGACGCAGAACGGCCAGATGCAATTCATTGTAGAGTGGGGCGACCGTTGCATTTTCACGGTCAATTCCAACTGTGTACTGGGTAAGGTCATTGGTACCGATGCTGAAGAAATCGCTGATTTTGGCAAGCCGGTCCACAGTGATTGCCGCCGCGGCTGTTTCCACCATGATTCCAAT
>DFDV01000209.1 GCA_002369025.1 Treponema sp. UBA3819
TTTTGCCATGTCTTTTGCCATGTCCTCGGCCATGTCCTTTGCAATTTCTGGAGCCAGAAGTTCCGCTTCTTCTTTTATGCTCTGATCCCATGTCATAAACTGCATCCTCCATTGCGCATTATGCTTTGCGCGGATTACTTCGGTAGCAAGGTGACGGGTAAAGTCCGTCTCCGCAGATTTTCCCTGCAGGAAACGGAAAAATGCCTGTTCCTCATTTGACGGCATTATATCACATTTTTGTGCGTTAAAAAAGATTTTATATGCCTTGTCGTCAAGTTTTACAGAAAAATCTTCTTTACAGTAATTTTCAAATGAATAGACGGGCAGGCCTTTCTTGAAAATATCGCTCAGGCAGAGGAAAATGACATAGGACTCTTTTATCTCCCCATAGTCGTCTCCCGTCTGAAAATTGTCTGTATCTATCATTGACTGATAGTAGCGTGCCCGCATAGGGAGGTTTTTCTTGTCTGTTGTCTGCATTTCGATGTCAAATATCCGATTGTCATCTTTTGTGTATACATCAAAACGAATTCCGTGGGATTCATAATCAATCTTGAAGTTCTTTTCAGAAACAGGTGTTTCCAGTCGTTCGATTTTGACGTGCAGCAGCATTTCCAGCAATTGCCTGCACAGTTCTTTATTTTCGCTCATTACTTTGCAGAAAATAAAATTGTTTGCCAGCGTAGCCCGTTCCCAGCGTTTTGCGGAACTCAGTTTTGTCTTTTCGTTTTTCATGGTGATGTTCCATATATAAGATTTTGCAGAGTTTTTTCTCTACACTATATATATAGGCAGCGAATTTGCATTTTAGGCTAAATTTTCCGAAAAAAAATGAAAAATTCGTTTTTTCCAATAAGTCAAATTTCCGCCGCTCCTTAAAGGAAAGTTTGCGGGGCGTTGCGGGGACAGGCTGGACAGACTTTTCTTTGGGGCTGGCAGGAATTTCCCCGCTAGAAAGGGTAGCGTAAGACCGCTTGTCTGCCAGGGGCAGGCAGGCGGTCTGGAGCGAGGGGGAGACTTCCCCCTCCCAGAGGACTATGAGATTCTGCGGATGTGATTTTTTATGGTGTCCCAAGAGACTTGGAATTCTTTGGCGAGAGATTTTATGGAACGACCTGCGTTGATTTCTTCTATTATATATTTGTTAAACGGGGTGAGTTTGTAATGGGAGGACTTTTGTCCTTTACGGCGGCCAATGTGAACGCCGGATTTTTTGGCACGCTCCAGGGCGACTTTTGTGCGCTGGCTGATGAGCTGGCGTTCAATTTCTGCGGCGAGTCCGAATGCGAAGGAGACTACCTTGCTGGTGATGTCGTCGCTGAGGCGAAAGTTGTCCTTGATTGTCCAGACGCTGGCATTTCTTTCCTGAAAAAAATTGAGGGTGTTCATTATCATTAAGAGGCTTCTGCCCAGACGTGAAAGTTCAGTACAGATGATGAGGTCGCCATTCCTGATGTTTTCCATGATGACTTTGCCCAGTTTGCGGAAACTGGGATCCTTGGTGCCACTTATGATGTCTTCTACCCAAAGATCAATGTTAATGCCGTTTTGTGCGCAGAATTTTTGGATTTCCATTTTCTGATTCTCTGTGTTCTGTGCGTCTGTTGAAACGCGTATGTAACCGTATGTCATGTTTTCCTCCAAATATAGTGTGGTTTGCGAAAACAATACTACGATATGGTAATTATTGCAAAACCTATGTAACAGAACTTGGCAGGGGCGCTTCCACCTGCCTTCGCAGCACAGCCGCTCGGAGACTCGTTTCTATCTCAAAAAAACCGTTGGTTTTAAATGCCCCACAAAATAGGAGGATTTTTATGAAAAAAATCTTAAGCACAATGCTCGTTGGGGCATTGATTGCAGGGATTGCATTTGCTGAAGTAAGTTTTGAATACAAAGGCACTGCAATACTCGGAAACGCCACAAAGTTCATCGGCGATGAAACGAAGGCAAAAGATGACACTACAACCAAAGCGGCAGGTAAGGGTGCAATTGAAAGAAAAGATGCTTTCACACTTGCTGCAAAAAATGAAGTTGCTGGTGTTGAAATTGAATTTGATGTGGAAGGAGACGGAAATAATGCTGGCTATAGCAAATTCAATCTCGACCATTTCTATGGATATCTGACATTTGGTCTGCCGGTAGGAAACCTGCAGATTACTTCTGGTAAGTGGAATGCCCGCTGGGTAAGCCGCGTAAAGAGTGACGGCGGCGAGCTGGACGGCAAGTTCTACGAAGCATACAAGCCAGGCGTAATGAATGGTACAATCGCAGGCGATATTGATAATCTGACTGGTGCAGGCAATATGTCTACCGTTCTGGCATACACGCTCAACGACGTACTGCCTGGCAGCCTGATGTTCAAGTTCGGCCTCGTGGGCCTGCAGAACAAGCCTTTCGACAATACGACCCTTTACAACGAAGGTTCAAGCGATGCAACGGACATCCGTTCCGGCTTTGTTGGACAGATTGCATTGCGCCTAGACGACCTGCTCAAGTTCAACGTGGACTTCAAGACCCTCAAGCAGAATGCATATGCTTTCGGCATCTTCCTGAGCCCGCTCATGGTAGAAAAGCTTGAGGCTACTGTAGGCTTCTCAATGGGTCTCTACAGACCGGGCGACAAGATTGCTGAGGCAAGCCGCATCGACCGCACTGAATGGGGCGTAGACCTGCGCCTGCGCTATGCAATCACTGACAGGGTTGCGGTCACGACCATGCACAACATTTCCGGCTACAAGCTGTCTCCGACCAACGGCTCGTCAGAAGACGACAAGGCTATGTGGAACATGATTTCAGCATCCGTAAAGGCTGGAGACAACATCCGCTTCCTGGCTACCGTTCAGAATAAGAACACGAGCTGGAATGCTTCAAATCCGGATGCAAATACATTTTCTATCACGCCTGCATGTGAAATCAAGATTAATGAAAAGTCAAAGTTCACTGCTGCGTTTGACATTCGCTGGGCAGGCGTAACGCCGTATGCTGGTATTGGTGACATCAAGTTGCCGATTTACTTTAATTTCTCACTCTAATCTGTTGGTGGGTTGTAGAAGTAATAATTCTTTGGAGGAATTAGATGAAAAAAATTATAACTGCACTTACATTAGGTGCATTGATTGGAACAGCAGCGTTTGCTGACGTTGAAGTAAGCCTGAACTTTCGCCAGCGTGCAACAATGTTTGCTGCATATGAAGGCGAAAAGAAAGGCTTATTTGCTACAGATATTTACAACGGAAATGGTACTGATAACCTGAACTTCAACCTGTCAGGTGACATTGCTGCATTTGAATCACAGTTCGTAAGTGACCAGAATACAACGAATTTGATTCGTGCAAAGAAGTTGGCAGCATCCCTCTTTCTGGGTAACCTCACCCTGTATGCAGGTACTTGGTCAGACGGTCTTGCAAACGGTGCATACCGCACAAAGGCTGACGGCGACGCAGGTAACCTGGAAGGCATTGACTTTGAGTACAAGAAGCTCGGTTCTATCTTCGGAAGCTCACCGTCAATCTTCGTAGATAACCCGGTAAACCACCCCAACAATGGTGGTGAAAACTACGCGGCTGGTCTTAGTTACAACCTTAAATTTAATACTGGTGTAGTAAATCTGACAGGATTCTACATCTCAAATGAACGTTCTGACACAACGACAACCTGGTATCAAAATGATGGTAAAGAAGATGCTAAAAAGAGCGACGGCTCATGGCAGGGACACGCACTGTCATTCAGAGTTGATGCCCGCCAGGATGATGTTGGACAGGGTGAACTGGTGTTCAAGGTAGGTCAGTCAAAGATTAAGAACAGCGATGGAAATTTGGCTACCGCAATGGCATTCGGTGCATACGTACAGCCCAAGATTCTGAACCAGCTGATTCTTACCTTCGGTGGTGCAGGTTCAGTCGTAGACAGCAAGTTCACCGACTGGTCTTTGGACTTGCGCGCTCGCTACTCAATCATCCCCAACAAGTTGAGCATTTCTTCATTCCACGCTTTCAGCGCGCTCACGGGCGACGGCGAGGATCTCCTTGGTGCCGTATCAAGCACAAAGGGTATCGCAGTTTCAGCAGTTGAAACAGGTACTAACATCGGTAAGCTTGGTACTGCTGCAGTTAAGCGCGACAAGATTATGTCCAACAACATCATGGTGCGCTACAAGGTGAATGACACCCTGTCTCTGATTGCTATCGCGGCTGACATGATTGGCTTCGGCAAGTCTGGCGGCAAGGACGTAAAGAACGCTGCGGGCGACGGCGATGCCGGTGCATTCGTGCAGCTGCGCTTCTGCGGCTACGCACAGCTCTTCGCTTCAGGAAATGCGGCCATCACGACCGGTCTTGTCTGTGCCATCAACGATGCCACAAACTACAAGGACGCAGACGGAAAGGCTTCATACTGGACATGGGGCATTCCTGTTATCCTCCGCGTTAAGTTCTAGTCCAGCACAAAACGGCCGCACGGCTGTTTTGTAAAGGCAAAAGCCGCTCCGTTACGGGGCGGCTTTTTTTTTACACAGATATGCACAAATGTTCTGAGATAGGTCACGGATGATGTTTATTTTATTATCTGTGCTCAATCCGTGTAAATCCGCGTTCATCTGTGTTTTTTTTCAGACGAGACGTGGATATTGGTTTCGCGTGCTAATAGATGTTAAAAAATGGCGCTCAGCATAGATGAACTGAATAAAAACAGACGGAAGGCAAGCCAGGGACACGAAATACACTTTGTGCGGGCGACCGGAGGGAGTCCAATACCAAATACGCACAACCGTGGATTTCAGTGTTCCGATTGCCGTTAGTCTGTTTCTGTCGAGCTACAACTGCACTGCGCCATTTTTTTGATAGACTAATTTGAATGCGAAGCCCCTAGCTGCTGTTTTGAAACGAATGCGGTGTTTTTGACACTGATGCACTCAGATGCACGCAGATGGACACGGATATTTTTTATCTGTGTCTCATCTGTGAAAATCACCGTTCATCTGTGGTTTCTTTCCCAATATCTGTGCCCCATCCGTGTTAATCAGTGTTCATCTGTGGTTTTCGTGATTGTTTTTATTGTGATAATTCCTTCTGCAATTTTTTGACTTCCATAAGTGGAAGATCTGTATACTTTGCCACAACGTCTATTGGAACATTGTCTTTCAGCATTCGCTGAGCCGCATCCATTGCCTTCTTACGTTCGCCCTGTTCCAGCCCCTGTTCCATTCCGGCCTTGA
>DFDV01000208.1 GCA_002369025.1 Treponema sp. UBA3819
CAACCGTGGATTTCAGTGTTCCGATTGCCGTTAGTCTGTTTCTGTCGAGCTACAACTGCACTGCGCCATTTTTTTGATAGACTAATTTGAATGCGAAGCCCCTAGCTGCTGTTTTGAAACGAATGCGGTGTTTTTGACACTGATGCACTCAGATGCACGCAGATGGACACGGATATTTTTTATCTGTGTCTCATCTGTGATAATCTCCGTTCATCTGTGGTTTCTTTCCCAATATCTGTGCCTCATCCGTGGATTTCAGTGGCCCGCTTGCCGGTAGTCTGTTTTTGTCGAGCTACAACTGCACTGCGCCATTTTTTTTTCAGAAACAGTTTACCATTGCGGAGCCTTGTGCTTCATCTGTGGTTTTCCGCGCATACTATAGATTTTTCCCTTTCTTTATAATATAGTAAGGATGTGAGTGCTATTAATTTTGTAGAAGGTGACCGCATTTCGATTCGCGGTGCAAGGGAACATAATTTAAAAAATATCGATGTTGATTTGCCGCGCCATAAGCTGGTGGTTATTTCAGGTTTAAGCGGAAGCGGAAAATCTTCTCTTGCTTTTGACACTTTGTTTGCTGAAGGTCAGCGCAGGTACATGGAAAGTCTTTCTTCCTATGCCCGGCAGTTTTTGGGCAGTATGGATAAGCCTGACGTAGACCTGATTGAAGGACTTTCTCCTGCCATTTCCATTGAGCAGAAGACAACGCATCGCAATCCCCGTTCTACGGTAGGAACAGTTACTGAAATCTACGACTACTACCGTCTTCTTTTTGCCCGCATAGGCCGGGCTCATTGTCCAAACTGCGGACGGGAAATCAACGAGCAGAGTGTGGACCAGATTATCGGTACCATTATGTCCTGGGAAGCGGGTACCCGTATTACGATTCTTTCTCCAGTTATCCGCGGTAAAAAAGGCGAACACCAGAAAATAATTGAGGATGCACAGAAAAGTGGTTTTGTCCGTGCGAGAATTGACGGTCTTATGGTGGAACTTGATGACTCCATTAAACTGGACAAGCAGAAAAAACATACGATTGAGCTAGTCGTGGACAGAATTGCTCTCAAAGATGATATCAGGAAACGCCTTGCAGACAGTGTGGAGACTGCCCTGACGAGTGCAAACGGTATAATCACAGTGGTTCGCAGAATCAATAAGACGGATGCGGCCTACGAAAGTGTTTTGCATGGGCTTGCGGCAGGCGGGCAGACTGTAGACACATCAAAAGACTATATTGAGCAGGAGGTCTTTTTCAGCCAGAAAAATGCCTGTCCTGAATGCGGTATTTCCATTCCGGAACTGCAGCCACGTCTTTTCTCTTTCAACAATCCCTTTGGTTCCTGTCCTGACTGTACGGGTCTGGGTGAAAAAATGGAATACGATATCGACCTGATGATTCCGGATCGTTCTCTCAGTTTCAATGAAGGTGCCCTTGCTCCCTACAATCCGGATTCTGAATGGAACCGCTCTATGTTTGAAGCCCTTGCCCGGGAATACAAGTTTTCGCTAGAAACGCCTTTTGATAAACTGACAGGTGGCCAGCAGGATATCCTGATTAACGGCACGGGAACCCACGCAATAAAATGGATTTACAAAAAGCAAAGCGGTGAGGGCTATTCCGAGTATAATCGGCCCTGGATGGGACTTTTTGCAGACATGCGCCGCCGCTACGCAGAAGCCTGGGGAGACAGTGCCCGCACGAATCTGGAAAAATACATGAGCCACAAGGAATGTCAGACCTGTCATGGTAAGCGTCTGCGTCCCGAAGCCCTTGGCGTTACAATCGGCGGAAAAAACATTTTTGAGCTCTGTCAGTTTTCGGTGGCGGATTCCATAGAATTTTTTGATAAGCTGGATTTGACGGATACTCAGCAGCAGATTGCCGTGCAGATACTGAAGGAAATCAAGGCCCGCCTGCACTTTCTGAAAAATGTGGGGCTGGATTACCTTACGCTGGAACGCTCTGCGGGAACTTTAAGCGGCGGTGAGGCTCAGCGAATTCGTCTTGCCACACAGATTGGTTCAGGTCTGACGGGCGTTATGTACATTCTGGATGAGCCTTCAATCGGCCTGCACCAGCGGGACAATCAGCGGCTTATTGATACCCTGACATATCTGCGGGATTTAAAGAATACCGTTATTGTCGTAGAACACGATGAACAGACCCTCCGCACGGCAGACTGGGTAATAGATATAGGTCCTGGCGCCGGAGTACACGGTGGAAACGTTGTTGCTTCTGGAACTCCCGAGCAGATTATGCAGGTAAAGGAAAGCCTGACTGGTCAGTATCTGGCCGGAACGCTCTGCATGCCCATTCCGCTGGAGCGCAGAAAGGGTAACGGTCATAAAATCAGTCTTCGTGGTGTAAAAGAACACAACCTGCAGAATGTGAATGTTGATATTCCTCTTGGAACTTTTACCTGCATTACAGGCGTAAGCGGAAGCGGAAAGTCTACTCTGCTTAGTGATGTGTTTTATCCCGCAGTTTCCAATAAACTCATGCGAACGGATTATCCTGTGGGTGCCTATGACAGCATTGACGGTCTGGAATATATCGACAAGGTAATCAATATTGACCAGAGCCCTATAGGCAGAACGCCGCGCAGTAATCCGGTAACCTACGCCGGTGTATTTAACAGCATTCGTGATTTGTTTGCGGAACTTCCGGACAGTAAGGCGAGGGGCTATAAGGCTGGAAGATTCAGTTTTAACGTAAAGGGCGGCCGCTGTGAAAACTGTCAGGGAGCCGGAACCATTACGATTGAAATGAATTTTCTGCCGGATGTATTCATTCAGTGTGATGTCTGCCACGGCCACCGTTTTAATGCAGAGACTCTGGATGTGCGCTACAAGGGAAAGAGCATCAGCGATGTGCTGGACATGACTATTGAAGAGGCTGCTGATTTTTTCAGCCACATTCCCCATATTGCGCGCAAACTTGAAACGCTTAAGTCTGTCGGCCTGGGATACATTCAGCTGGGACAGAATGCCCTTACTTTGAGTGGCGGTGAAGCCCAGCGCGTAAAACTTGCCACAGAACTTGCCCGTCCTTCTACCGGAAAAACGCTTTATATTCTGGATGAACCTACAACGGGTCTGCATTTTGCGGATGTAAAGGTGCTCATGGAAGTGATTCAGCGTCTGGTGGACAAGGGTAACTCCGTGGTGATGATTGAACATAATCTTGACGTTATCTGTCAGGCTGATTACATCATCGATCTGGGGCCCGAAGGCGGAAACAGGGGCGGAAAAATCGTCACTACAGGTACGCCTGAGCAGGTGGCAAAAGTCGAAGGCTCATTTACCGGCTACTATGTAAAAGAAATGCTTGAGCGCGAGAAAAAACGCAGTAAGGAAAAATCATCTGCAGATAAGAACTGAAATATTGCCTGTATCTGCGCAGATTTATAACGAAAAGTGTTTAATAAAAAATGGATTCTGACAGTTTTTCTTTCTCTTTGTTTATGCTTCCTTGTCTTTGCTGCGGACGGTGAAACAAGTGTCATATCCATTGAAAGTGCCCAGAAAACCGAATACAAAAAAGACCCCGTCACGGGAAGCGATACCATCGTTCTCACCGGCGGTGTCCGCATCAGTGTAAGCAGGGGAAGTACAAAGACAACAATCCTTGCTGATATGGTCAATTACAACCGTGAAACCGACATGATGTACGCAGAAGGAAATGTCGCACTGGAACAGACCGGCTCAAAAGCAGGCGGTGAAAAAGTGACGGCAAAAAGTCTTCTTTTTAATACTGCAACACTGGAAGGTATTTTTGACAACGGCAGGGTAGTGCAGACGCAGAGTGATGCCCTTAACCTGCCGTCAGGATCTACTCTTAATGTTGCTTCAACTATTTTCGGACGGGACTCGGGCGGAACCATTGCATTTAAAAACGGTGAACTGACTTTCTGTGATGATGAAGACCCCCACTGGAAAATTCGGGCACGAAGAATCTGGCTGCTGCCGGGCGGTGAATTTGCTTTCTTCAGTGCCCTGCTCTATGTAGGACATGTACCTCTTTTGTATTTTCCGGCCTTTTATTATCCCAAGGATGAGTTGATTTTTAATCCGGCCTTTGGTTACCGTAACCGCGAAGGCTATTATATCAACAACACTTTTTATCTCATCGGTCGTAAGCCGCAGAATGCAAAATCAACTGCGGAAACAAATAAAGTCGGGTCGTCAAGCACGGATAATGACGATAAAATCAACTTTTTCAGTTTGATGAAAACAAACGGTCTGAAGGAGCAGAAGAGGGAAGGTCTGGTTCTGCATAATCTGGATAAAGACTATTCGGGAGATACATCAAAATACCTCAAACTGATGGCTGACTATTATGCAAATCTGGGTGTGATGGTTGGTCTGGACGGTGTCTTTAAGCCTAATGAACTCATCACTTCT
>DFDV01000181.1 GCA_002369025.1 Treponema sp. UBA3819
GTTTCTGCAAAGCCTTCCTTTTTTGCCGTCCACGCGTCCTCACCGGGGTAGAGGAGCATGGGAAAGTACTGTTCATCAGAAAGCAGGGCGCACAGTCTTTCATTCTGTGTAAAATCAATTCCTACAATTATTTCTGAATCAATAAGGCCTGCGTGTGCGATACGCCCTGTTCCTGTACGCTGTCTCTTAGCCTCTTTTGGATGCATAAGGAAGACAAACTTCACCCCGCAGTCAAAGGGGGTGAGGTATTTACAGAAACAGTTTTGTATCGGCCGCAGGCACTTAGTGCAGATTTGACGCATTAGTAGTTCAAATCGCTTGCGGTAAGTTTGGCGACACCGACGTCTGTTGGAGCAGATGCAGGATAAGAGGTCGGTGCAGTGTATGTATAAACAGGTGCAGAAACAGTACCTTCACTGCCATTTGCATCATTGTTGTATTTTGCCATCCATGAACCAGAAACATTTCCATAGGCTTTCTTTGTATCAGCAAAGAAGAATCCAATAATATAAGTACCTATTGATACTGAATCTCCCGTTGTTTTTGAGAAATTAGCGAAATTGTTTCCTTCAATGTAAAGTTTACTTCCTGCACGAACATTTATACAACTTGCAGAGCTACTTTGAGAACCAGCGTCAAAATAGCAGTCATAGATATGTCCAGTTCCGTAGCGGAAGAGAGGCATACGGGCATTGATGTTCTTCCAGTAATTGTGATAGAAGGTGATCCTCATATCTTCATCAGTTGCACCTGTTGTAATATTCTTGTCAGGACCATCATCACCAGATGCACAGAGACAAGCTTTGTAGTGGTCATGGAAGTAGCAGTTGGAAATGGTAATCCATGTTGAGCCATTTTTGATGTCCAAAAGACCATCGTAGAAATCTTTTTTCCATTTATCAACATCATCTTTTGCATAATATGCATGGCCGGAAGAAATGGCTTTTCCATCCAAATCCTGGGGATCAAGATGAGACTGGAATTCGCAGTGGTCTACCCAAACGTGTGTTGCACTGTTCAAAGAAAGTGCATCATCTGCTCCACTTTTTACTGTTTTTCCGTCGATTACAGCTCCGTCCCAACTGATGACTTCGCCAAAAATCATGTTGCGGATAATTACATTTTCTCCCTCAACGACGAATTCGATATTTTGTAAACGACCTTGTTTTGTGGTGTCTCCGTAAACTGTTGAGTTAGAACCGATTGTGTATTTTTCGCTCAAAAGCGGGTTTGTATTGTCTTTTGTCGAGATTGTTCCGCTGATTGTAATGATTTTTGGCTCGTCAGATGAGAGAATGTCTTTTTTGTCAACCAATTCTGCATGACTTGCGATAGTTACCGTGTTAGCCGCGCTTGCTCCCGCACCACCAGTGATTGTGTATGCGTCGCCTGAGTCAGTCGTAACACTTGCGTATCCCACCAATCCGCTTGGGGCGGTGTAGTTTTCTGGAATGAAGTGGGCGAAAATGTATGTCGCTGATGAAACGGTAATCGTGTGAGGATTTTCTGTTGAGCCGTCAGACCAGCACTCGAATTTCCAGCCAGCATTTGAACTTGCTGTAAGCCTGACTTCCGAATTTTCAGCGACAGTCGATGCTTCTACAGAACTCGTGACCGAACCCGCCCTTGTATTTTCTGAAGCATAAGAAAGACTTACATATTTTGTTGTATCTGTTCCATAATCGATTCCCTTGCCAACAACGATGAGATAGTCAACGTAGTTAAGGTAACAGTAATTTCCAGCATCAGTATCATTTTTTTTAGAATTAATTGTTATGCTAGTCCCGCCTTCTGCCGTATAGTTTCCGTCTGGCGCGCCTGTAAGGATAATGGAGTTTGAACCGGCTTTCAGCGAAATATTTTTAAGATAGACAGTGTCTTTCCAGTTCGCCGATCTACAGTTGTCTTTCTTTACTTTTACATCTGTCATCATCGCAAGGGGGCTGTCAGCGTTGATAACCTTTCCGTTCACAGAAACCAATGCCGCACGAACACGAGAGACTTCCGTACACAAATAGTGAATCGCAATTTTTGCATCAGTTATGGCTTCTGCTGCAAAAACGGTATAAACTATGCTTCCTTTTTCGCTTGTTCCGCCATCATAATAGCCGCTTCCTGTAAAGCCTGGAAAGTCTGTGGATTTCGTAAAGGTTGAGCTGACAAATCCCTTCCCCTCTTCCTGAATTTTCAGCGTGGTGTTACCAGATGCATCGGTTTCGATTTGGCTTCCGTCGGGAGCTGGCGAACCGTTGTCATCATTGCTGCAGCTGATGCCCCAAAGCAATAGACTTGCTGAAAGCAGGGCAAAAAAGGTCTTTCTAAACATCATGGAAAAATCCTCCTCATTTTTGTGAATTTTACAACAGAATTGAGATTTTTGCTATAAAAAGACAGACAAAAAAGAAAAATTGTACTTAGTGCGAAGGATAAATAATTATAGAAACGGACTAGAAGGTTCAATTTCAAGTTTTGGCAAAAAAGTCATTCTGAGGAATGAAGTTCCGAAGAATCCCGCCATTTTAGGGTATGCAAGATAGATTCTTCACGCTTTCAGCGTTCAGAATGACCTTGACACTTTCAGCATTCAGAATGACCTTGTTTACGCTAAAAACATGAAACTCGACATTTGAACTAGAAAATTGCTTGAATCGTGGTATACTGTACGCAGGAGGTAAAAATATGCCTTACGCTGTTTTGGAACAAAAACTTCGCATGGTGAGCGAACAGGATTTTGATTTTGTTTCTCGTTTTTTGGATATGGTATTGGCTAACAGCCGGAATCGTGAAAGAGAACAGGCAAATGCACAATATCTTTCAATGTTGGAAAAAAGCTTTGAACAACTGGAAAAAGGTGATGTTGTCGTAAAAACAATGGATGAATTGCGAGCAATGGAGAACGATTAATGAATGACTTTACATTTACAAAAGATGCGTTCTCTCAATATATGTATTGGCAGTCACAGAATAAAAAAACTCTCAAAAAAATAAACGACCTTCTTGAAGACATTCGCCGAAATGGTGCTCTGCAGGGAATCGGAAAACCAGAATCGCTTAAAAATCATCCAGGGTATTCTCGCAGAATTGATAATGAAAATAGACTTGTTTATTTGATTGACGAGTTACAGAATATCAAAATTATTTCATGTAAGGGGCATTACGACAACTAAAACCCGCCGCAAGCAAAATACATTTCACAAGGGCGGGTTAGGGGCTTACAGGCGGGGATTAGTTTGTGCCCTGTTCAACGTATCCGCCCTCCGATGAACTGTCATTTGATGCAGATGTATTAGACGAGTCTCCTGCATTGTTATCATCCCCAGAAGAAGACTGGCTGCTATTTGAAGAAGAATTTGTTGATGATGACTCTTCACCTGATTCTTCGTCATCTTCGCTTCCGAGCCATGATAGATGGAAATGAAAGCCACCGGGTACGGTAATTTTTACAGATTCATCCGAGGGAATTAAACCTGTTTCTTTATCAAAAGTGGCTGGTGATGGTTTTGACACAGAGATATTAGGGCTCTTTGCACCTAGGCTTTTGATTGAAAGTACATAGTCACCTACGGACTGTGCATTTCGTCCATAGAACGCGCCGTCACCACGTGCTTCAAATTGCCAGGCATTGTGTGATCCGTTGTCCTTTAACTTATGAGCCATATTAAAGAAACTTCCGCCATCACATTTAATCTCATATCCCCATTCTTCCTTTGCATTGTTAGGCTTATCGATTTTTGAATAATAGCTCAGAACTTTACCGTTAGGTAACTGGGTATAATAGTAATGGTAAATTTTTTCTATTAGAGAATCATCGTTGTAATCAATTGATTCGCTTCCTTCACCTGCATTCAGGTCACCGTAACGGTTATATGCACAGTCATAATAGAGTGTTTTATTGCCATCGGCAGGATAGTCTCTCAGTATAAGCCTCTCTGGATCTTTCAGGCGGAGATCACTGACACTAAGGTTATTCCATATTTCAAGTTTTATTTCCGCATCAGTTTTTCCAGAGTTGCTAGCTCGCAGTTCTTCAAGTTTTGCCTTGCTGATAACGTAATTAGAATTCCATTGCCATTTCCATTGAAGAATTTTCTTTCCGTCTTTGTCTAGGAAAATATAGGTATCTTCCAGTTTACCGCTATCATTCTTATCATTTACGCTGTACGTAGTAAGCAGGTAGAGGACAAGATACTCTCTGAACTGGGTGAACTGTTCAACCTTTGCAAACATCACTTCATCGTTTTGGTAGCGGTCGGTGGATTCCCATTCTTCTTTGACAGAGGCCCTTGCGGCTCTTGCTGTGCTTTCTTCCGTAAAGAATGTATTCTTAATCACTTCGTATTCATTTTCCGTATCGTCATCCGTGTACTTGACGATTGTTCCAAGTTCATAAGAAGCGGCATTACTTGCGTCAAAATTTGCGGTTTGTTCTGTCTCTGGGTCAGTTGTCGGCTCTGTTGCAGGTTCTTCTGCAGGATTGTCTGTCGGTGTGGGCTCATCTGTGGGCGTTTCCTCCGCAGGGGTCGGTGCAACAGGGTCTTCCGTTGTTTCGTCAGTTTTATCCTCAGTCTTTGCCTCTGTGGCTTCCTTCACTTCTGGAATGGTTGCCGTAAATTTGCTGGTAGTGGCGGTAAGGTCAAAAGAAACGCTTTCCGCATTCACCAGTTGCCCCTTGCTGTTTGCGGTCTGTGTGACTGTCAGGGAAAGTTTTACTTCTGCCTTAGCGAGTTGGGAAATATCTCCCTTGTAGGTGCCGGAATATTTCGCGCTTGTCTTGTCTTTTTCGGTAAATGTCCAAGTGCCGCTTTTGGTCTCGTCCACCGTTGCTGTATCAGCGGCGCGAACAAGGGATGCGCTTTGTGCGGATGTCTCTGTAAAGGCATAGGTGCCACCAGAAGTGGAAAGGGAAGCGGTTTTCTGGCCGCTGTCATTGGTTGTTGCAGACTGTACTGCCCCGGATGTGCTTGTAGGCGTGATGACCGGTGGGGTATCACCGTCGTCATTAGAACAGCCTGTTGCAAGCAGAGAGAATGTCAGCAGAATGCTTGTCGTCAATAAACAGAGTCTTTTCATAAGAAACCCCCAAAAAAGTAATATCCATCCAAAAGGACAAATAATTATGAGGGGGGGGGGTGTTTTGTCAATATTTAAATTTCAAATGTTGTGATTTTTACACAATTGTTCCCTTTGTGCTGGGAACTTCTCCCTTGCGCCGAGGATCGATTTTCACTGCGGAACGGATTGCACGGGCAGCGGCCTTAAAGATGTTCGTATAGAGTCTATTTTTCCTTTAAGCCCCTAAAACCCCAAAAATTTCAAAAAATTCAAAAAATTCAATAAATCCCCCTCAGAACACTTTTTTTCTGTCAAAACCTCCTTTACAATGGATGTATCAGTATTTTCATCATTTTTTGGAGGATGAGTATGAAGAAATTTTATCGTATCTTTACATTGCCTTTCTTTTTTTGTGCCTTGCTCATCGGCTGTTCCAACCTCACAGAAAGCGAAAAGACCAGTATTGTAATCACTCTGCCCGCAAACACAGCCCGTGCCGCCACATCACAATTTGACATCAAGCACTACAACATCTATTTGCAGCAAGAAAAACAAGAGGCTGTGGCTGAATCTCAGGAAGAAGACATCAGCGAAGAATCCCAAGAGCCCGTCACCAAAACGTATCGTGGGAACCCCGGACAGACAGTCACTATTGATAACATTGAGCCAGGCACCTACACAATTCACATGGATGCCCTTGATGTAAACGAAAAAATCATCTCATACAGCGAAAGTGCCAGTACAATTGTAGAACTAGGAAAAACATCTACCGTCAACCTCACTATGCATTGGAACGAAACAAAAGTCACCGTCACGCTAGAAGAACTTGCAGAAAAAATCAAAACCGTGCGAAACGACTACGCTTCAAATGACACGGAAATCGTCTATGTCTCTTTTACCGTAACAGGCGCATTCCCTGAGGACGAAGACGACCTTGCCGAAGCCTTTGACCAAATCCGCGATGCCATGCAGTCAGTTCAAAATGCAAAAATTGAACTTGATTTGTCAGGCACCACCGGACTGACTAAACTGGAATCCATCGACAGCGAGGGAAAACACACCGGCCCATGTTTTTACAATACAAAAACACTTTCTTCCATTGTGCTCCCCGCAAGCATCGAATTAGTCGGCAATACGGCTTTTGCCTGCTGCACATCGCTCACCAGCATCACTGTTTCTTCAGACAGCACCAAGTTTGTTTCCAAAGAAGGCATTCTCTACCAAATAAAAAGCAAGACAGAAACCCTTCGCCTTGCCGTCTATCCCATGGGTCGCACAGACCCATCTTTTACCATTCCGTCAGATTGTAGCGAAATTGGAAACTCAACATTCTGGGGCGCAGAAAATTTGCAGTCTGTTACCATTCCCGATTCCGTCACCTACATCGGTTTTTCAGCCTTCAAGGAAATGCCCAAGCTCACAAGCATCAACATTCCAGACAGCGTAACAGAAATCCGCCTGAGCGCATTTGAAGGCTGTACCTCCCTCTCGTCCGTAACAATCGGTGAAGGAGTAACATTCATCGGCAAAAAAGCCTTTAACGGCTGTACGTCACTTTCTACGCTGAACATAAAAAACAAGGGTGGCTGGTTCAAAGTAACTGACGGCTCAGAAGAGGGCAAGAAAAATGCAGAAAACAAAACCGGCGGAACAACCGTTCCTCCTGCCGAACTTGCCGCACAAATTTTGGCAAATCCCACTTACTACTGGTATTGCATTCCCACCACTACTGATGAAAAAGTCAGCTCAGGCGAATCTTCCGATAGCGATTCTAGTTCAGAAAGCAGTAGCACACCGTCATCCACAACAATCAATGCCATGACAGAAAGCGACTTCCTTGCCGCAGTAAGTGAAGCCCAAACATCTTCCACGCATACTGTCACTCTTACTGGCAACGTCATAATCACCAAAGACCTTGAACTGTCAAAAATCGGCATTGACGGACAGGGCAAATACGGTCTTATTGTAGAAGCAAATATAACGGCTACCACAGTAGGTTTTGTTAAAGGTGCCGGCACAATTACGCAATATAACGGTGAAAACAAACGCTTTGGCATGATTTACTGGAACAACGGAAAGTCTGACGCACAGGCGACATTCACTGACTGTTCTTTTACGAAAAACTCTACAACAGGTGACATCGGCGGTGGCGCATTGGCTTTGTTTGGCAACGGCAAAGTAACCATTACGACATGCTTATTCAAAGATAACGTCGCTACCCACGGCGGTGCAATCGACATTGGCGGTGGTGACAGCGTAACACTTACCAATTGTATATTCAGCAACAACACAACAAAATGCCAAGAAGATGTGTATCTCGGCGGCTCTGCCGCAACCATTACAGGAAGCAGAAATACATCTGATTCTTCCACCCCCTACCAATGCTATTCCGCAGAAAAAGATGCGCCAGACTTGTTTGCACCGTATGTTCCAGAATTACTGATAATGGATTACCTTTGCATTGAAGTTGGCCAAAATCACGAACTGCGAATACAAAATGCTGACGGAACGCTACCATCCGCCACTCTCACATCAAGTGATGTCTCTGTTGCTACGCTTTCATCATCTTCTTATGACGGGACTAATTCGGTAAGCGTTACAGGCCTCGCCCCTGGACTTGCATATATCACGGCAACCACAGATACAGGAAAAACAGCAGTATGTCCTGTATTGGTACATGATTTTTCTTATTTCTATTTATTCAATACATACAGCCTTGATCCGAAAGCTGATGAATATCAAGACAAAACCGCCGTTGCAGACAATTATGAACTTGTTGCTGATGGAGTTGCTGTTATCAAGCAAATTGACCCGTCTGTAGGTTCAGCACTCTGGCGCAATAACGGCAATAGTGTATACGGATTAGACATAAGCAAACGGGAAAGCAGTGCCCTTGTCATCACGGTAACAAAACCATGCTATCTGCTTTTAGCGGCAGGAACTAACGGCTCTACAAACACAAGCGATATGATAGTGTTGAACTCTGCTGGTGAAAAATTGACCTCCCTCATCGCAAACAGAAACTATGAACTGTCGGAGGATAAAACTGTCATTAGTATGAGCGGTGCTTGCTCAGTATTGTATCAACTTCCAGAAAGAGGAACCTACCAAATAATGGCACCAAGTGCAGCCCATGGTGGAATAAATACCGGTAATCCCGTACGAATATACAGCCTTGTCATCACTGCTGTAGACAATTGATTCTTCCTACCCCCGCTCTCCTTGCGGGGGTTTTATTTTCCCTGTCATCATTGCTACAGCTGATGCCCCAAAGCAGCATACTTGCAGTGAGCATACCGAACTGTTTTTGGGAGGAGACCTGTCTTAAACAATCGTGCCTTTTGTGCTGGGAACTTCTCCGTTTCGGCGGGTATCAATTTCTACAGCAGAACGGATGGCACGGGCAGCGGCTTTGAAAAGACCTTCCATTTTGTGGTGGTCGCTTCTGCCGCGGATGGTGTCCAGGTGCAGGTTGCATTTTGCGGTCTGTACAAAGCCGTTCCAAAAGTCTTCAAAGCAGTCAGTCTGAAAACTGTATTCTTTGCCGTCATCACCTGCAGAAACCAGGGGAATGCCGGACAGTTCAGCATTGCAGACTAAAAAGGGGCGGCCACCAAAATCAACGGCGGCACGGAGCAGGGCTTCGTCCATGGGATACAAAAACGAACCGCTCCGGTAAATGCCTGCGCAGTCTCCCAGTGCTTTTGCAAAGCATGAGCCAAGAACAATTCCGGTATCTTCAATAGTGTGATGCTGGTCTACGTTCAGGTCGCCCTTTATTTCTCCGCTCAAATCAAAGAGACCATGCTTGCAGAAAGAACGAAGCATGTGGTCAAAAAAACCGATTGGATTTTTTACGTTACATTTGCCTGTACCGTCAAGGTTCAGTGTAAGCGTAATTTGTGTCTCACCAGTTTTTCGTTCGATTGTCGCGGTTCTCATATTACTTTTTTTCTCCTGACGGCATTGCCGCTTGAAATGACAAATCTTAGCCTGCTTTCTACAGAACTTTCCGCAGTTCGTATTCTACGATATCAGTAGCGCCGAGCTGCTGCAGTTTGGGAAGCAGTGTAGGAACTTCACTTTTCTGAACGGCAATTTTTACTGCATAGCCGTTGTCGCCAAAAAGTTTGCTGACGGTAGGACTGCGCATTGAGGGAAGTCCCTTTACCAGATTATCAAACTTATCATTGGCTACGTTCATTTCCAGCATCACTTTTCCGCGGGCATTGAGCACAGCTTCAAAGAGCATTTTAAGCTCCATGATTTTCTGCTTTTTTGCGGGGTCTTTAAGAGCCTCTTTTGAAGCATACATTCTGGTGGAAGATTCCATAATCGTATCAACGATTTTCAGATTGTTTGCCTTGAGGGAAGACCCTGTTGATGTGTTGTCAATCAAAATCTGAGCCAGGGCTTCTTCGCTGTCCTGTACAAAGCCTTCGCTTGTTCCCCAGGTGCGGAAAATTGTACCGTCAATCTTTTTGCTTTCTACCCAGCGTTTGCTCAGGTTCTGGTATTCAGTTGCGATGGTGACGGGTGTCTTGAGCAGGCTGTCGTAATCAACTGTGTTGGGAATGGCGGCAACAATGCGTACACCGTCAAATCCCAAATCCATGATTTCTTCTACCTTGTCTTCTACACCGTTTTCGTATACCCAGTCTTTGCCGCTAAAGCCTAAATCGGCCTTGTTGTTTGCCAGAAGCCAGCTGGTAATCTGTGGTTTAACCACCTGAAAAGCCAGGTCTTTCTGGTTAGTGGTGGGAAAATAAGTGCGGTCAGGCAGTTTGATTGAAATGCCGACATCGCTCAAAAGTTCATATACAGATTCGTAGATTCTGCCTTTTGCCAGCAGAATGCGCAATTTTTCCATAATTTTCCTCGCTAGAACTTTGCTTTACGCAGGCGGACTTCTTCAATGTTTTCGCTGAAGAGTTCGCGCAGATCATTCAGACCCAGTGCCATCAAAGCCATACGGTCAATGCCAATACCCCATGCAGCTACAGGAACATCAATGCCCATTGCCTTGGTTACTTCCGGTCGGAAAATACCTGAACCGCCAAGCTCAAACCATCCCAGAACAGGGTGCTTGATATGAACTTCTACACTCGGTTCTGTAAAGGGGAAGTAGCCGGGAACATATTTTACTTCGGTTGCACCTGCAACTTCCTTTGCAAACATTTCCAGGAATCCCAGAAGTGTGCGCAGGTTTACGTCTTCACCCAGAACAATGCCTTCCGTCTGATAGAAGTCACTCAGGTGAGTTGCGTCTACCTTGTCGTAGCGGAAACAGCGGGCAATACCAAAGTATTTTCCGGGGATTTCAGCCTTATGCAGCTGATGTGCGGAAAGAACCGTTCCCTGTGAGCGCAAAACAAGTCTGCGTGTAAATTCTGTGTCAAAAGTATAATTCCAGCCACGGCTTCCTGAAGCACCGCCATTTTCATGAGAAGCGCGAACGTTGCTCAGATAGGGTTCTTCAATTTCCTTTGCGTGGGTAGGATTTTTGATGCGGTATACATCGTGAATGTCGCGGGCTGCATGGAACTGCGGCATAAAGAGTGCGTCTCCGTTCCAGAACTCGGTTTCTACCAGAGGACCATCAAATTCCTTAAATCCCAGGGAGCAGAGCTTATCCTTTACGCTTTCCAGGAACTGTACATAAGGATTGGTGCGTCCGGGAATGATGCGTGCCGGAGGAATGGCAATATTGTAACCGCGGAAAGTACCGTTTTTCCATTCGCCGGAACTGAGCATTTTTGCTGTAACTTCGCCCAGTTCGTTTCCGGTAACGCCTGCATTTTTAAGTGCGGCAACTACATCCGCGGCGGCTGCGGTAAGTTTGTATACAACAGTTTCGCGCTCTACAATTTTAAAGGGGCTGTCTGCGGCACCGCGTTTTTTTGCAAAGCCTGCGATTGCTTTCTGTTCGTCCAGGCGCAAAGAAGCATTGTCCAGCTGACCGTTTTCTGCGGCTGCGGCTCTTTCAAACAATGATTTTGCAATAGTAATGCGTGCGGGAGTTTCGGCTCCAGTGTATTCGGCTTTCTTTTCGGCATTCATTTTGAGCACGCCGTCTTTAGAAAGCTGACCAAAGGCACTTCCTACATCCTTGTTTTCAATGCCAAGACCAGAAGCGATTTCCGGTAAAGTTTTTGCACCCTTTTCTTTTACAAAAGCAATAATGCGTTCTTCGGGAGTTCCCGTTTTTGCCATCTCGCGACCAATTTCAGTTATTTCATAGAAAGTGTGGGGCGTGCGGCTGACAACAGAGACTAAATCTTTACCGCCCAGCCAGGAGAAAGCCTGGTTTGCGTGACCTTCTTTATAGTCCAGTTCTTTCTGCAGGCGTTCAGAAGTCAATTCGTCTTTCTGTGTGTAATGCAAAAGCACCTTCGTTTCCAGAGGGTGCAGATTTTTAACGACATTTTGAATATCCATTGGGAGACTCCATAAATAAAAGTAGCCAGTTTCGCAGAAGTCCGGAAACTGGCTTACGTTTTTTGTAAATTAGTTTGCTTTGTTCTGCTGCTGCATGATGTAATCTTTAATACTATCATCAAGCGTGCGGGGCTTGAATTCTACCCATGAATGGTAGCGGGCCCACTTAAGTTTGCGCTCGTCATTGTAGTATTTTACACTGTCCTTGCGCATATAGCGGTAGCTTTCGTACTGCATGTTCTGATCCTGGAAGTCTTTCAGACATTCAAGGATAGTATTCATGGCTGCACCCTGGTCGTATGATACTGCAAGGCAGTCGTAGTAAATATGTACTTCGTGTGTACTGGGGGTGTATTCAAGCTGAACTTTTGCAGTTTTTACGCCGTCCTGATGCTGGTCCTTGGGAACGATAGTAATCGTCTTGTTGTTTACTTCCTGCTGTTTGAGGTAATCATCTACGTCATCAGCAAAAACCACTCCTGCTGCGCAAAAAAGAGCCATTGTAATAGCCAGTATCTTTTTCATTTGTTTGTTTCCTCCTGTTGAAACACGATGCCATGCACCGTTTATGAAACTTAAACAGATAAACAGTTAAAATGTTTCATATTTTACTATTCTATCTGTTTCCAAGAAAAAATCAAGTGTAACAACATAGCGTCCCGCATCTATGCCTATGAGCGGTGGCTCGGTTATCATCACACGACCAGTAATTTCTTTTGGTTTGTTTTTAATCAGTTTGCGTTCATATTCACGCACGGCATTTTTTAATGCCTCGCCACAGGCTTCCTTAATTCCTTCAAATCCGTCAGCAAGGCGGGCATAACCAATTCCTTTAATGTGGGGATTTGTGATTACCTGCCAGGAATTAAAAATGTGCATCATTTGCGGCGAACGCCTGAATTCTACCCAGCACCAGAGGCGGTCATCCTGAACCCATGGCTTTGTATACACAATCTGTGACTTGTCGCTTTCTGTAAGGGTCTGAACGGGAGAAAATTCAAAATATTCTTCTACACGCCGTGCCTTGTCGTAGGGCGTATAATCAAATTTCCAGCCGTAAATCATTCCTTCCAGCAGATAGGGCGTAACTTCCTTGATGCGCTGAACCGGTACGGTGTAGAGACTTTCTCCTGCTTCAGCTGCTTTTTCTTTTGTATCGCCTTCTTTATTGTCGTCAAAATAGCCGGGATATGCGTCTCTTGCTGCCCACAGGGCAAAGCGTATCTGCTGGTCCTGATAGACTTTTTGAGCAAAGCAGGAAGTGCAGGCTACTGCCAGCAGGAGGAAAAAAAATATTTTGCGTGCAGGTAACAGGTTCATTATCTGTAGGCATCCTTCCAGATTTGAATGGGATTAACACCCATGCGGATTTTGAAATACAGCCAGGCCATTGCAAAGCCGGCCAGGTGGGTCAGGTGAGCAACAATGCCACCAAGACTGAACAACTGGCTTCCCAGTTCAATAATTGCATAGGCTATTACCAGAATGGGTGCGGGCACTGGAAGTATTCCCAAAATAAAAATCCGGGAACGCGGAAAGATTACAGCATAAGCCAGCAAAACTGCATAAATTGCACCGCTGGCACCAATAAGAAAAAGAGTGTGGTAACCGGTAAAAAAATAGATGCCTACAGAAATAAGACCACTGAGGATTCCGCACAAAAAATAAAAGAGCAGGAATTCTTTGGAACCGAGTGCTCTTTCCGTATTGATGCCAAAAAAGACCAGTGCCAGCATGTTAAAGAAAAGATGGCTCAGTCCGCCGTGCATGAACATATAGGTGACCGGCTGCCAGAACATGTGGTGGTACATGCCGGCAACGCTCAAAGCCAGATAATTGGAATAGTACGCCAGAGGGGTAAAGGCAAAAAGAAAATAGGCAATCACATTTACCACAACAATGATAAGGGTAGCGTTGGAAAATGTGTAGGAAAAAGGTTTGCGCAGGGTAGTCAAAAAACTCATTCGGATACTTTTATCTCTGCAATCAATTGTGGGTCAGCAAAAGTAACGCGGTTTCTTCCGCCACGCTTGGAAACATAGAGGGCCTGATCTGCCTGGTCTACCAGTTCTTTGGGCGAAGTAACGGGATTTTTTTTGCTGTCATATTCGGCAACGCCGATAGAAATTGTTACCTTAACGTGCTGATTTTCATAGCAGAAGTCATACTGTTCCACTTTGCTGCGGATTCTGTCGGCAACGGTTATGGCATCCTCTTTGCAGGTGTTGTTCAGCATGACGGTAAATTCTTCGCCGCCATAACGACCTGCCAAATCTTCCGCACGGATGCTGGACTTGATGATTTTTGCTACGGTTATCAGAACATAGTCTCCGCAAGCATGGCCATAGGTATCGTTAAAGCGCTTAAAGAAATCAATGTCAAACATAATGACGGCAAGCGGCAGATTGTCTGTGCGGGCTGCATCCAGTTTGTTGGTAAGCACATTGTAGAAGAAATATTTAAGCTTTAAGTGCGTCATCATGTCTGTGGAAGAGCGTTCCACCAGAGCCGCATTGTTGATTGCAATTGCCGCCAGCGAACCAATCATCAGAATCTGGTCTTTGTCATCAGCGGTGTATTCAAAATCATTTCCCAAATCCAGACGTTCACCCAGTACCAGAATGCCGTCCAGATGGTTTTTCTGAATAAGCGGAACCAGAAGAGATGGCCGCAGGGAAGAAAGCATGCGGATATCCGTGCCGACGGGAAGCATTTTTTTTGCCTCTTCCAGTGTGCAGGGCTGCCCCAGGGAATTGAGGAAATGCACAATGGGATGCGAAGCGGGAATCTTATAGCTGATGTTGGGGTTCAAATCCAGACCGCTGTAGTTTGTGTCCAGCATGTAAGAATTGGAATCCAGAGCGTTCAGAATAAAAATACCTGCAGAAAGTACCCTCATCTGACCCATACAGGTATACAAAATGGACTCAATCAGCGTAGAAAAATCAACAGTAGAACAGAGGGAGCGTGAAATATCAAGCAGTTGCTGCAAGTCGTAAATCTTTTTTTCATAGAGAGAAACTTTTTCTTCAAGCGAAAGTTCATCAGAACTCTGATTGTTTTCCATTATGCTTTTTTCTCCACATCTCCAATCAAAACATAATTCTTCATTATCGCTAAGAAGACTTTCCACATATCAAACTGCAATTCCAGCTGTTCCGCCGCATCACGATTTCTGGAGGAATTCAGCAGAACCTTGATATTTGTAATAGTGTCCGGTGCCGTTTTTTTAGCATCGTTAAGCATTTCACTTATCTGATTAAAAAGAGTATACAGTTTTTTTGTCGCATTTTGAATCAGATTATGAGCCTGTTTGTTGATAATATCGACATTTCCAGCCAGTCTTGTGAGGAATTCGGGGTCTTTATGGCTGTCACGGATAAATCCCTCCAGAACGGCTATGTCATTGGGTGCGCCACGGGTAAATGATTTTTCAAAGGTTTCAAATTCGTTGGGAATCTCACCCACCGCAAATACATCGGATGAAAAATCTGTTTTAGAGGAATTGTTGTTAAAAAAGCCTTCAATAACGATGTCGTTCAGCAGAGCCATAATCGGTTCGTTCAGATAGTATTTAACGAAAGTTTTGACCACCTGCATTGGGGTAATCCATGCAAAGGAAGCGGATGTATTCTGCTGAAGGTTAGCATTATTGTCATTGTTGTAGCCTTCCAGCTGTTCAAGCGGCTTTGAAGCAAAGAGCTTTTGAATTTCCGCAGAAATAGTGATGTCCTTTATTTCAATTTTCAGTTTTTTCTCATCGGCTACAAATTTTTCTTCGATGTAGGTTGCATATTTTTGCCGGGAAGCGGGCTTGTAGTTTGCACTCTGGGGGGCTGCCTCCGGGTCTTTCTTAGCAATGCAAATCAGTTTTTTCAGCATCTCTGGATTAAGAATGCGGGTAAGAATGGAATTTATCTTGCGGAAATAGGTATTGATTTGTTTTGTTTCATCAGCATTCAGCGGACGACCTTTTCTCAGTTCATCCAGTGCGCACAGTGCCCGGATAGTGGAAGAAGTAAGGCTCTGATGTGCCGTGATGTAGTAAAAGTCCTGGAGAGAACCGGCAATTGTTTCCGGAATGGCCGGCTGAAAACTGGGCGTGTAAGACGGATTAAAACCAATATACTCAGGGTCAAAGGTATGGATGACACTCATATAATTATAGCGGCAGATATCCGCAAGCTGGTGCAGGCTTGCAATAATTTCATCAATTTTCAAAAAGCCCGGTGTGCTCAATTCTTTTGCCAGAGATTCCAGACGCTGCCTCTGTACGCGAAGCACATCATTCATAGGCTGGCTTGAGTGCAGCACTTCCTGCTTGCGGTTGTCGTATGCAAGTCCTTCCAGTTTTTCCTGATTTTCCATTGAAAAGCCCGTCAGGAGCAGCTGCTGTTCAAAAAGCAAAGCCCGTTGTACATCCTCGCTGCAGATTGTGTCCATCAGAATGTCACCAAGAGGCTTTGTATTTTCATACATTACCCGAAAAATTTCGCCAAAGTTCGGGGTAAAAAGATTGTTTTTGTAAATGACGGGCTGAAATGCCTTTACTTCTGCTTCCAGTTTGCGGATTTCTATGCGCCTGCGTACTTCGGGCGAATTGCTTTTAAAAATCGATTCGAGAAATTCAATTATCGACTGAAGAAATCCCATATTATTCTATTTTACGACTATTTGTGGATTTTTACAATAGAGAAGGGGGAAAGCCTTCCCCCTGGGCTCAGCCCTCCGCCTTGCTGCGGTCTTCGCCACACCCCCTTCGCCTAGGGGCTGGCTGCCCCTAAAACCCCGCGAGTATCTCTTTGAACTGGGCCACACTTTCTGCCTGCACCAGCAGCTTACGCAATGCACCGCCACCGTTCAAGCCCTTGCTGTAGGCGCAGAAACGCTTTCGCATTTCCAGACAGGCAGACTTTTCGCCGCGGTCAGCCACCAGCAGATCCAGTTCGCGGAAGCCCGCTTCTATTCTTGTGCCTGCGTCTATGTCGTGCATTTGGCCTGTTGTCAGAAAATCGTGAGTCTGCGTAAATAAAAAAGGATTTCCCATTGCGCCGCGGGCAAACATCACCGCATCACAGCCAGTTTCTTCCAGCATGCGTTTTGCGTCTTCCGACGTAAATGCGTCTCCGCTTCCAAAGACCGGAATTTTCTGCGGGGCATCCGCGGTCTCTTTCCTCACAAATGCCACCAGTTCCGCAAGCGCATGCCAGTCAGCCTTGCCTTCGTAGCCCTGGGCCCGTGTTCTGCCATGCATTGTCAAAGCGCTTGCCCCTGCTTTAAGGGCCGCTTCCGCACATTCCTTCCAGGTAATATGCTCGCTGTCCCATCCTAAACGGAATTTCACCGTCACAGGAATTTCTTTCTGATAGGGGACGACTTCTCCCGCCCGATTTATGCGCTTTCCGTCGTAATCTTTTACCGCTTTAACAACGGCACTTACAATTCTGTACAGATGCTCCGGGTCACGGGTAAGGGCGCTTCCCGCATTAGTCTTGATTATTTTTGGAACAGGACAGCCGCCGTTTATGTCGATGCACTCACAGCTTGTTTTTTCCAGTACGAGTCGTGTTGCGTCTGCCATTGTTTCCGGCTTTCCGCCAAAAATCTGAATTGCATACTGCTCTTCGTTGGGGGCGCGCCGCATCAGTTCTTCTGTTTTTCCAGAACCGCGCGTCAAAGCCTCTGCAGAAACCATTTCCGTATAGGCAAAGTTCGCCCCGCATTCACGACAAATTGATCTGAATGCGCGGTCAGAATAACCTGCAACCGGAGCCAGAAACAAATTGCCGTCCAGCGTAAGAGAACCAATGTGTACGGGGTGATAGAGAGACATGGAAATATTCTACGTGGATTTTTGCGAAATGGCAAGGCAAAGAAAATAGGGCAAACGCATTATAATCCATTCGCAAGTAAGACAAAAAGGGCACAAGCGAATGAGTCCCAACAAAAACGAAAAATGAGTCCGCTTA
>DFDV01000182.1 GCA_002369025.1 Treponema sp. UBA3819
GCCTGTCAAATGCGCTTGCATGCTGGCTGCGTTTTCTATTGTCTCTGGGCGGAATTTTTAGTATTCTATATATATGGCTTATGAAGTAACGGCGACGCGGCGGCGACCCCAGCGGTTTGAAGACCTTGTGGGGCAGGAATTCGTTGCGGAAACACTGAGAAACTCAATTCAATCACAAAAAATTGCACATGCGTATCTTTTTTCAGGCCCGCGTGGCTGTGGAAAAACATCTACGGCGCGTATTCTGGCTAAGGCATTAAACTGTGCCAAAGGACCTGCGGCAACTCCCTGCGGAACTTGTCAGCAGTGTATGGAAATCACCAAAGGCGCCTGTACCGATGTCATTGAAATTGACGGTGCGTCAAACACAAGCGTAAACGATGTGCGTCAGATTAAGGATGAGGTGCTTTTTCCGCCTCAGAGCTGCCGTTATAAGATTTATATCATAGACGAAGTTCATATGCTTTCTACAAGCGCCTTCAATGCCCTTTTGAAGACGATTGAAGAGCCGCCTGCATACGTCATCTTTATTTTTGCGACGACTGAACTGCAGAAAGTTCCTGCGACCATAAAGAGCCGCTGCCAGCAGTTTAATTTCAGGCTGGTTCCTATTGAAAAGGTCAAAAGTCTTCTGGGTGAAGCGGCTGCTGAAATCAATATCAAGGCAGAAGACGAAGCCCTTTACTGGATTGCAAGGGAATCAACCGGTTCCATCCGCGATGCCTACACTCTCTTTGACCAGGTGGCGGCCTTTAGCGGTGATGAAATCACATACGACAAAATCCGCGACAAACTGGGACTTGTGGGCGTGGACAGACTCAATGCAATTTTTGAATCCTGCGCTGCAAACAAGACCACGGAAGCGCTTAATCAGCTGGATGAATTTTTACAGAGCGGTATTTCCATTGAGCAGCTGATTTCCAACAGCACGGACTATCTGCGTTCTCTCCTGCTCATAAAAAACGGCATCACAAAAGAAGCCCTGCTTGGACAGTCTCAGGACAGATATTCCAAAAAAGTTCTGGATTCCTGGTCTCCTGTTCAGCTGGAACGCGGAATCTCACTCTTCCTGCAGCTCTACCGGGATATACGCTATTCGCTGAATCCCCGCTACGAACTTGAACTGGCATTCAGTCGTCTGAGCTGGCTGAGCCAGTATGTATCACCCGCAGAAGTAAAGGCTGCCATTGATAAGGCCCAGTCCCTGCTTTCAGGCTCAGGACAGCCTGCACATGCATCTGCTTCTCCGGCAGGCCATTCTGCACCGGCAGGTCAGTTTTCTCCGGCTCAGCAGGCAAACCCGGCACAACATGCTGCCCCCGCTCAGCCCGCACATGCAGCCCCTTCTACGGCTCAGTTTACGCATACCGTCGCTCCTGCTCAGTCTGCCCAATCTGCACCTAAGCAGGAATACAGGGGAGCAACCCTGCCCAACGGTCTTCCTGTTTTCAGTGCATTGCAGAATGCAGACGGCGGCTACAGTGGTTACGCACCCGATACGGCAAGCCCAGACGATGCTCCTGTGGAACAGGCGGTTCCCCCGGAGGTTCCAGACCCTTTTGATGAAGGCGGTGCTGTTCCGCCCCAACAAACAGCGGCGGACCTCGGTCAGGATGTTACGGCACTAAAAGACGCACTCATTTCAGACTTGAAGATTCAGGATATAATGCTGGCTACTTCGCTTGCAGGCACTTCCGGTTGGACTCTTGAGGGCGATACGGTGACGGCAAGGGTTGATTCAGTCTACTTGCAAAAACAGCTTGAATCCCAGAAAAATCAGATTGCGTCACATTTGACACGACTTTCCCAAAAAACTCTTCACTTTGTGGTAAAACTTTGTCTGCCTCAGCATGCTAATCTTATGCAGATGGCAACAAAAGAAGTGAAGATTCTCTGTGACACATTCCGCGGAACACTTGTAAATGTGGTAAAAAAAGAAGACGGACAGCCTGTAAAGAAGGTAACGTCTGATGAAGACACGGATGCGGCAGACGCACCGGAAGATATGGAAATAACGGAGGAAACAGAAAATGATGAATCCTTTTGATTTAGTCAAAAATATGCAGAATCTGCAGGGGCAGATGGAAAAAATGAAGGAAGAACTTGCTGAAATGACAGCGACAGGTTCTTCCGGCGGAAATATGGTGCAGGTCACGCTCAATGGAAAATTTGAGATGGTGGGCATAAAAATTGACCCCATAGCCGTAGACCCCCGTGATGTTCCCATGCTGCAGGATCTGATTGTAGCGGCAAACCATGACGCAATGGAAAAAGTGCAGGAACTCATTAAACAGAAGTCCGGTTCTCTTTTTGGCGGCATGAATATTCCCGGCCTGAATCTCTAGCCGGCCAGCAGCGGGTGGGGCTCATAATGAATGCAATTGATGAATTAACAGATTCTTTTTCCCGCCTTCCCGGCATTGGCAAAAAAAGTGCAGGGCGGCTGGTGAATTATATCCTCAGGGCAGACAGCGCATGGGTACAGCGTTTTTCCCAGCAGATGGCAACTTTGCAGAGTAAAATCAAGCCCTGCTCAGTCTGCGGTGCATGGACGGAGCATGACCCCTGTTCTATCTGCAACAACAATCTGCGTGACCATTCCCTTATCTGTGTTGTGGAGCAGCCTCAGGATGTTGCCACCATAGAAAGTGCCCATGAATATCAGGGACTCTTCCATGTGCTCGGTGGCGTGATTGCTCCCCTTGACGGTATTGGTCCTGACCAGCTTCGCATTGCACCCCTGCTTGAGCGTCTTCGTGGCGGCGAAGTAAAGGAAGTGATTATTGCCACCAATCCTACCGTAGAAGGTGACACAACCGCCCTCTATCTGCAAAAAATGATTTCCCTTATAGACGGCATAAGCGTTACCCGCCTTGCAAGCGGTCTGCCTGTTGGCGGTGATCTGGAATACGCCGACAAACTGACTCTGGCAAGAAGTTTCCGGGGAAGGACCCGCTTTTAATTCAGCCAAAAAAACATAAAAAAAAGGCGGTCCCCATGCTTTCACATGAGTGACCGCCCATTCTTTTGCATCTGCCTAATGCAGGTTAATTAGTTTACGATGAAGTATTCTTTTTCACCTTCAACTGCATCAGGAGAAACTTCCTTAGACTTATTCTTGTCTGCCCAAAGTTTAGCACTGTTTGCGTTCTTGAGATACTCCTTCAAACCAGTTATAAGTATATTGTTGCTTACATTGCTCATTCCAGGTATAGAAGCGTAAACCGTAGTTACAGTAACATAGTTTGCTGTGCGGGACTTCTCTGTAAGGGTAGTACCGTCGGTGCGGGGTGCTGGAACCAGAATCCAAAAAATAAAAAAAATGCACCCCGTCTGGAGTGCATTTCCATTCATAAGCCGGCGCTTTGCCGGTCTGTCTATTACTAGCGGAGCAGGCTCAACACATTCTGTGACTGCTGATTTGCCTGTGCAATCATTGCAGTTCCAGCCTGGCTCAGAACCTGGTTCTTTGTGAAGTCTACCATTTCCTTTGCCATGTCTGTGTCGCGGATGCGGCTTTCAGAAGCCTGGAGGTTTTCAGCACCCACATCCAAACCTACCATTGTCTTTTCAAGGCGGTTCTGGTATGCACCAAGGTCAGCACGCTGCTTGTTAATCTTCTTCAGAGCTTCGTCCAATGTACCGATTGCGCGGTTTGCGTCATCCGGAGTTTCCAGCGTCATGATTTCTTCTGTTCCAACGTTGCGCAGACCCAGAGAAGCGGCTGTCATAGTACCGATGTAAACCTGAGTTCTCTGGTCCATGTTAGCACCGATGTGGAACCACATTGAAGCGGTTACAGTGTTCTCACCAGTTGAGCGGGCAAAACGTCCGGTCAGCATGTTCATACCGTTGAACTGAGCCTGTGATGCGATGCGGTCAACTTCAGCAATCAGTGAAGAAACTTCAACCTGAATCTGCATGCGGTCTTCGTCTGTGTAGATACCGTTGCTTGACTGAACTGCGAGTTCACGGATTCTCTGGATGATGTCT
>DFDV01000063.1 GCA_002369025.1 Treponema sp. UBA3819
ATTCAATTGCCGGAGCATAAAAAAAGACTTCCTCGCTAAGAGAAAGTCTTTTTCAGCGGCAGAAGGGAGTCGAACCCTCGTCATCAGCTTGGAAGGCTGAGATAATGAGCCGTTATATGACTGCCGCAAAATGTACTAATATTATAGCAAAGCAGAATAACTGTGTCAACTATTTGGCATCATTTATCTGCTGATTTTCTGCATTTTCTTTGCCAGAAACATTCTGAACGCAGGCAGACGGGATACGGATTGTCGGTGGAAGGCCATACTTTTCTCCCGTATATTTGCGGTACCAGTGCTCCCGGTAAGTCCAGCCGTCAGCGGTCGTCAAAGTTTTCTTATCAATTGAAAGCCGCCAGCCCCCGTCTCCGTTATCAGAGTGAAGGATGGTGTCCGTCATAAGAGCCTTCGGGTCAGAAGGGGAAGCAATATTTTCGATTTTACCCAGAGTAATGAATACCGGAGTCTCATTTGTCTCAGGGGCCAGAATCCAGAGGCCATAGAGTTCCGGATTTACATAGACAAACTGCACCGCCTGTTTTTCCAGTCCTTCCGGCAAGACAAGGTTGTCCATATTTGTTTCCGGAAGAATTTCAAAGGTCATACGGGAAGTTTCTTCATCATAGGATACTTTTGGCGTATTCGTCATGAAAAAATCTCCATAACCTTTGACCGGTCTGATGGAAATTTCATTTGATTCAATGCCGGCTATATTTTTCTGGTCGTAGGACGTCTGGTCAGGATCATTCAAGAGGCGGAAGTTGCACTTGTAATCATATTTTTTACCAGCTTCTACAAAATAATCAGTAATCTCAATCATTTTACCCCGGGTACTTTTTGCAGAATCATTTTCTCCCCAGGCCTGATAGACCAGCTGATATTCAGCATCACCTTCTGCTCTGCGATAGAGATTTACAGCCGTTGTTTTTGCGGGCAGTGTGACACTCAGAACGGTGTCTCCGTTTTCATTTGAAAGCGGAATTATCTTTCCCAAAGACGCTAATACTTTTTCATCAAGTTCAGGTTCCGCTTCTTCAACCTGGGGCTCCGGATTTTCTGACACCTGACTTTCTGCTGCTTTTTTAGAACTGCCGCAAGAAAGGAAAAATATAGAGAGAAGGGAACTAACAATCAAACATGTCTTTTTCATGGAATAACTCCTGACTTACATTTTAAGTACTTCTTTCAATAATTGCAATATTTGCATATTGTTTTTATGTAATGAAGAATGATATAATAGAAGTCTACCATTTGGAGGTATAATTAAAAATGGATTTTCGTCTTAAAGAAAGGGGGACTACAGTAAGCCGTGAAATCATCGGTGGCATTACTACATTTCTGGCAATGTCATACATTCTTGCTGTAAACCCTGGCATTCTATCTGAGTCAGGCCTTGAGTGGGGTGCAGTATTCTCCGCTACCGGCATTTCCGCTGCCATTGCAACCCTTGTTATGGCATTCTGTGCAAACCTGCCGATTGCCCTTGCACCAGGTTTAGGCTTAAATGCATTCTTTACTTACACGGTTGTTAAGAGCATGGGCTATACACCGGCTTTTGCTTTGACTGCAGTTCTGGTAGAAGGAATTCTTTTTATTCTGCTTTCAATTTTTGGCGTCCGTTCCTTGATTATAGAATCAATTCCACGCTCACTCAGAAAGGCTGTCGCCGTTGGTATCGGACTTTTTATCGCCCTGATTGGCCTCACAAATGCTGGAATTACAGCAGGAGATACAGGAACCCTTATCGGTTTTGTTGATTTTGACAGAAACCATACAACGGCAATTGTTGCAATGATCGGTCTGATTATTACCATTGCCCTCTACATGCTGAGAGTTCCCGGTGCAATTCTCATCGGCATTATCATTACAACATTGATCGGCATTCCCTTTGGCGTAACAAGCATTCCTGACAATTTCAAGCCTTTTTCAACACCAAAGACACCGCATCTTTTTATGTTTGAATGGCAGAATGTTTTAACATTTAAGTTTTTTGTTGTTTTCTTTACTTTCCTTTTTACTGATTTGTTCGACACAATTGGAACCCTTTTTGGCGTTACAGAGCAGGCTGGACTTGCTTCCCGCGAAAAAGGTATTGTCGGCGGACGCCGTGCTTTGATGGCTGACGCGATCGGAACGGTTATCGGTGCCTGTCTCGGTACCTCTACCGTAACAAGTTATGTTGAAAGTTCTTCTGGTGTTGCAGCTGGTGCCCGCACAGGTCTTGCATCAGTTGTAACAGCCTGTCTTTTCCTTGTTTCCCTCTTTTTGAGCCCGCTCTTTGCCCTGATTCCTGCGGCAGCAACTGCACCGGCTCTGATTTTCGTTGGCTTTTTGATGATGAGCTCTGTAATGGACATCAACTTCAGGGATCCGGTGGAAGGTATCCCGGCTTTCATTACGATTATCGTTATGCCTTTTGCATACTCCATCGCAAAGGGTATTCAGTTCGGAATGATTGCCTTTGTACTCTGCAACATCTTTGCAAAGAGAACAAAGGCGATTCCACTTGTTACATGGATTGTAACGGCACTTTTCATTGCTGATATTGTATTTGAGGCGGTAAACTAAACATTATGGCAGAAGAAAACTACGTACGCCCTACATGGGATGAATATTTTATGGAGGTCTGCCGCACGGTGGCAAAACGCGCTACCTGTGACCGGGGACGCAGCGGATGTGTCATTGCCCGCGACAATCAGATTCTCGTGACCGGCTACGTAGGAAGCCCTGCCGGCTTACCACATTGTGACGAAGCAGGTCACCTCATGCGGAAGGTTATCCACACAGACGGAACAATCAGCCAGCATTGTGTTCGTACCGTTCATGCAGAACAGAATGCAATCTGCCAGGCCGCAAAACGCGGTATTTCCATTGACGGAGCAACAGTCTACTGTAAAATGACTCCCTGTATGACCTGCGCCATGCTGATTATAAACTGCGGCATTAAACGCGTCGTCTGTGAAAAGCACTATCACGATGAAGAAGATTCCCTGAGGATGTTCGGGGAAGCGGGTATAAAAATTGAGCACCTTGAAGACGAGGTGCAGCAATACAAAGACATGTAAACTAAAAAAATTGAGCCGCCATTTCTGGCGGCCCATTTTTTTCAGCTAGAGGTTAGCCAAAAGCCAGTCCTTAAAGCTGTCGTAATTGTTTTCCATAGGAATTGATTTATCTTCGAGTTTCAGGACACGTTCAAGCGCTTCCGGGATAAGTGGCTCCCTGCCGATTGCCTGTGTAACGGTTGCGCCAAACTTTGCAGGATGAGCTGTTTCCAGAATGATACCGACTGCTTTTTTGTCCAGAACGGCATCTGCCCAGGAGGGAAGGTTGGGGGTAAGGCCAGGCTTTGTGTAGTCACCTTTATTTCCTTCTTTAAGCGACTTAAGTGCACCTGTACGGATATCATCCCATCCCTTCCAGCCGACAGCACCATGAGGATCAATTGTATATCCCGTGCGTTCAAAACAATGCTTGATTGACTTTATGATGCCGTCATTATCCAGCCAGTAAGATGCAAAAAGCTGACGAACCTCTTCCAGAGAGTACATTGAAATGATGCGCTCATAGTTACTGGGAGCGCCAACATCCATTGCATTTGCATATGTTTCTACGGAAGGGCGGGCCTGATAATTTCCGGTTGCAATCCAGTCAGGAACAGTGCGGTTAGTGTTTGTAGCTGCAACAAAACCAGTGATGGGAGCACCCATTTCACGGGCAATTAGACCGCTGGTAAGGTTACCGAAGTTTCCGCTTGGAACAATCATGATGATTGCGGGTGACTCAATTTTATTTACACGCCAGCTCATATTTCTGACTACAAGTGCTGAATACATATAGTAGAAACTCTGTGGCAGCAGGCGGGCAATATTAATGGAATTTGCAGAGGAAAGGCGGAGTTTTGCTCTCAATTCCTTGTCTGTAAAGGCTGTCTTTACAAGCTTCTGACAGTCATCAAAAGTTCCCTTAACTCTGAGGGCACGAACATTGCCGTCAAAAGTAGAAAGCTGTTTTTCCTGCAGGGGACTGATTTTTCCATCAGGATAAAGAATCGTTACATCAAGACCGGGCACATTGTGAAATGCACTGCCGACAGCACTGCCTGTGTCTCCGCTTGTTGCAACGAGGATATGAAGTTTTGTATCTTCGCCCCGGTTAAAATATGACATAACGCGGGCCATAAAACGAGCGCCAAAATCCTTAAAGGCACAGGTTGGACCATGGAAAAGTTCAAGCACATAGGCAGTCGGGTCTACAGGAACAACCTTTGCCAGGAAGGGGTATGCGTCCTGAATAATTGCACTCAAATCGGCATCAGGGATTTCACCCTTAACATAGGGTTTTGCCATTTCAAAGGCTATATCC
>DFDV01000202.1:0-5791 GCA_002369025.1 Treponema sp. UBA3819
ACGGCAGATTTTGCTGCGGCGCATTTTTTGCGCGACTACCACGGAAAGTGTGAGAATCTCCACGGCCATAACTACAAGGTCTACGCCCATGTGCGCGGTTCGGAACTGGATGCTGGCGGCATGCTTGTAGATTTTGGTCAGCTAAAAGGGGCTCTGCGTACAGTCCTCAAAAAACTTGACCATACAAACTTAAACGACATTGCCGCCTTTGACCAGAATCCCAGTGCGGAAAGAATTGCCCGTTTTATTTACGATGAAATGCTTGCCTGCCTTTCAGCACAAGGCCTTGACCTTTCCGGAAAAAAGGGTGGCACAAAACTGTATGCGATAGATGTTTTTGAGACGGAGACAAGCCGCGCCCGCTTTATTGCTGATTAGGCTTTTGCCGCTGTCTCTTACCAGCTTTCTTTATAGCACCATTTGCATAAAGGGCTGATGCGCATGTTTATCAGGTCGCGGGCGAATGAATTGTACTTTTCGCCCTTCCATATTGTGCTGAAATCCTGGTCTTTAAGATTTCCAAAATTGATGTCTGCCGGGTCTGTGATAATGCAACAGGGCATCACATAACCGTCGGATGAGATTGAAGATGAGTTCCAAATCCACCAGCAGGGATTTTCTTTTGTCCGCCATTTTTGTTTGAATATTTCAAGATAGAGGCCCTTTTCTTTTGCTTTTGCGCTGACACGGTCAAAAAGGTCATTCACCTGGCTGGAATTGATGCCAACATTTTCCTGAATAACTTTCTTTTCGATGTCTTCGTTTCGTACGCTTAACTTGGTCTGAATTTTCAGCCCGTCAACACCCATCCTGGAGCAGAGGTCTACCATATCCTCAAGCTCGTTAATGTTGTTTTTTGATAATAACATCCATATATTCAGCAGGGGCAGTGTGTTTTTCCCTCTTAGTTTTGACAGTTCAGTTATATTGTGGACCACCCTGTCAAAGTCAAGTCCCGGCCTCATTATTTCATTTGTGGCTTTTGAAGCACCGTCCAGACTGAGCCTCAGTTCAAAGAGACCGGAATTGACGACGGCCTTCCTTTTTTCTTCATCAAGGAGCATTCCGTTTGTGTTGATTCTTACGATAATGTCTTTGTCCGCCGCATAGCGTATCATTTTGAAGAGGTCGGCGTTGAGCAGGGGTTCGCCTTGTCCCTGCAGTTTTGTTTCCAGCAGCCAGGGCATGGTATCAATTCTTCTTTTGAATTCCTCAAAAGAAAGATCCGGTAATTCTTTTCTTTTCCAGTTGGGCACCTGGCAGTAGCGGCAGTTCAGAAAGCATCTGCTTGTCGGCTCAAAATCTACCCTGTAGGGGAGTAGTCCTTCCTCAGAAATTTTGTCGTAAAGCTTCTTTTCAAAGAGTTCTTTGGATCTGTTGTAATTATTTTGAACTTCGCTGTTCTTTTTTTTCAGATTCCTCTGGAAGACAGATTCATATAATTCATTTTGTTCAATCATAGGTCAACTCTCTCTGCTTTTGAAGTGATAAAATTTTACTTCATTTATATGCAGTTGTCAATTTTAGGATAATAGAATAGAGTGTAAGTGCAATTGTATGTGAAGGATGGACATATCAGGGGGGGGAAAAAAATGAAAAATATACAGCAGGAAAAGCAGGAAGCAAATTTTTACTGTCTTTCAAAAATGATGGAAAGGGAGCTTGATGTTCCCTATCTTTCCAAAAATGAAGACGGGCTTTTTGTTCATGAAGATTATGCCAGATTTGCTGCGCTTGAACTGCTCATTGAAGAAGTAAAAAAGATTGACGGCTATCCTGATGCGGCCCTTGCAGAACTGGGTGTTTTCAGGGGAAAAACAGCAAGGTGCATAAATGAAAAATTCCCGGACAGAAAATTCTATCTTTTTGATACGTTTACAGGTTTTGACAGCAGGGATGTTGCTGTGGAAATAGCAGAGAAATATACATCGGCTGAATTTGCCTATGAGGGCAGGTTTTCAAATACCGTGGTTGAAAATGTACTGGCGTCCATGAAGTACCCGGAAAAGTGTGTTCTCTGCAAGGGGTATTTTCCCGAAACAATTCCCCAGGAAGATATCAATTATCTGCTGGTTTCTATGGATTGCGACCTGTACAATCCCGTATATGAGGGGCTTATGTATTTTTATCCCCGCCTTGTACAGGGTGGATATATCATGCTGCATGACTACAATAACAATGAAAGATGGCTGGGTGTAAAAAAAGCTCTTGCAGAATGTGAAAAGGTTTTTGGCCACATCTGCAAAGTTCCCCTTCCAGACAGGGCAGGCTCACTGGTCATCACAAAATAATTTTTTTTGGAGGGGGGAGGAAAAAAACTTACTGTTCTGCCTGTGCAGATGCATTGTATTCCACAAGCCAGCGCTGCACGGGTGCCCGCCAGTCATCTTCGTGGGCTCCTTCCAGCAAAAAGCGTTCGTAGACAAAAAGAAGATGTTCCCTCACCTGACCGGCACTTTCTGCGGACATTTCTTCGGGAGCCACAAACATATCGTTGATAAAATGCACGGCATCTTCTGCCTTGTAGAGGTCGGGAAAAATACGGCTAATCATGTAGAGGGCGGCAGGTACGCAGTTTACGCTGTGCTGCTTAACATAGAGAACTGATTCTGCTATCGCTACTGACTGTTTGTAGAGTTCACTGTTCCACTGATTGTTTTCCGCCTGGGTAAATTCTTCGCGCTCAAAGAGCATGTGATAGAAGGAATAGCAGAGGGCGATAATTGCAATATGCAGGCTGGGAACACAGAGCAGGTGGGGGTCAAAAAAATGAATCGTAAAGAAGTGACCCTTGTGGTATGAGGGGCGTTCCATGGTGGTGAGTCTAAAGCGGTAGAGCCGGCCTGCTTCGTCGTACGTAGTCTTAAGAAGTTCCAGCCATTCGCGGATAAAAGGAATTGCTTTTCCTGCTCCGTAGCGGCGGATGAGCATGGTCATGGGGCAAATCCACAAATTGATGAAGCTCAGGTAGATATCAACTTTCCGGGGCAGAAAGGGAATTTTTTTGTCCAGGGGATGGTCTACATGCACAACCGGAATCTTAAGGAAGCCCCATTTTTTTCCGAACTGCAGTACAAAAAATACCGCAATGATGGAGCGGAGGAGTTTCATGGTTGTCTTAAAGGCGCGGAAAGGAATGACTGCATAGGCAGGCAGCACGCTGAATGAGGAAAGCGCTTTTCCTGAAACCTTTTGAATGCGTTTTTCTGTGGTAGATACTGTCATCAGCCGAATATTTCCTTTGCAACGGCAACTGAAGCCATTGCATCTTTTACATAGTAGTCCGCGCCGATTTTTGCCGCATAGTCTGCCGTTAAAACTGCGCCGCCTGTCATAATCTTACAGGTTTTTCCTGTTTTTTCCAATGCGGCATGCAGGTCTTTTATGGTTGTCTCCATGTTGCCGACCGTAGTGGTCATGAGGGCGCTAAGCCCCAGCAGCTTAATGTCGTTCTCTATGACAGTTTCTACAACTTTTTCTGACGGCACATTTTTTCCAAGGTCAATTACTGTGTAGCCGTAGTTTTCAAGCATGGCTTTGGTGATGTTTTTTCCGATGTCGTGAATGTCACCAAAAACAGTTGCGATGGCAATGGTTCCCCGGCTTTCCTGTTTGGCTCCGCTTGCTTCCAGATGTGCCTTGATAAGGGCAAAGGATTCTCCGACGGTATCTGCACTCAAAAGCAGCTGGGGAAGAAATTTTAAACCGATTTCAAAATCTTTTCCCACAAGGTCAAGGGCGGGAACAATGCAGCGGTCAATGATGGCAACCGGCTCTTTTCCTGCGTCCAGAAGGGCTTTTGTTGCCTCGCGGGATTTTTCCTTAAAGCCCTTGCAGATTATTTCTATCAGACTGCGCTCTCCGTCACTTAAGTCTTCGGGCAGTTTTACATCTGCTCCTTTTTTGGGCTTTACTGATGCTGAGGTCTTTGATTCAGACTTGAGGCCTGCCAGCTGGTCAGCGCTCACATTGTAGAGGGGGGCGCTTGTGCCTGTGTATTTTTCTATATAGTTGAGGCAGTTTTCATCGTAGCAGGCAAGGGCTCTGTAGCCGTAGTAGGTTTCCATCATCGGTTCGCTCAGCGGATTGATGATACAGGCGTCCAGACCTGAATGGAGGGCCAGGGCAAAGAATCTGCTGTTGATGATGTCGCGCCGTGGAAGACCAAAACTGATGTTTGAAACGCCAAGAATAAAGCGCAGTCCCTGTGAGCCGAATTCTTCTCTTAAAAGCGCTATGGCGCGGACGGTTTCCAGAGCCTCTTTCTGCTGGGAACTGACCGTAAGCGTAAGGGTGTCAATGACAATGTCATGGGGCTGAATGCCGTACTTTGCCGCTTCTGCGATGATTTTGCGGGCTACTTCACAGCGGCCTTCTGCGGTGGGGGCAATGCCATTTTCGTCAATACAGAGGGCGACTAAGGCTCCGCCGTAATGTGCTACAATTGGAAGGACTTTGTCCATCACGTCTTTGCGTCCGTTTACGCTGTTTACCAGTGGCTTTCCGTTATAGTAGCGCAGGGCCTTTTCCAGAACGCCGCTTTCGCTGGAGTCAATCTGCAGGGGAGTGGCAAAAGTGCTTTGAATGGTCTTTACAGCCTTAACCATAGTGGCCGCTTCGTCTATGCCGGGAAGCCCAACATTTACATCAAGAATCTGTGCGCCTGCGTTAATCTGGCTTTCTGCTTCATTCAGGACAAAGTTCATGTCGCCGGCAAGCAGGGCTTCCTTGCATTTTTTCTTGCCGGTTGGATTTATGCGTTCGCCCACAATCTGGGGGCCGGCTTTTCCGCCAATCTGTACGGTCTGGTTGTATGAGCAGATAAAGGTATCGCAGGCTGCTTCAAAGGGGGCACGATTCATCTGCGGTTCTGCTTCAATTTCGCGAATCATTGTGGCAATATGGGGAGGAGTTGTGCCGCAGCAGCCGCCCAGGGCTACAGCTCCTGCCAGCCGGTTTTTCTTTTGAGATGCTGCAAATTCTGCGGCAGAAACCCGGTACATGGTTTTGCCGCCAACTACAACCGGGAGGCCGGCGTTGGGCTGAATCAGAACCGGCGTGTGGGCATACTGCAAAAAGAGCCGTGCAAGTTCATTATCTTCTTCAAGGCTGCCCCCGCAGTTTAATCCCAGTAAATCTACATGCAGGGCTTCCAGATAGGTCACGCAGGTAAGTACATCTGCACCGGTGAGCGTACGCAGATTTGACTGGAAAGTCGGCGTTGCAACGACAGCCATCTTTGTGTTTTCCTGTACCGCAAGGATTGCTGCCTTCATTTCATAGAGGTCGCTCATGGTTTCAATAATCGCAAGCTGTGCGCCCTCTGATTCTGCCAGCACCGCAGCCTTTTTGTAGCTTTCGTAGGCCTGGTCAAAGGTTAAGTCGCCCATGGGCTCCAAAAGCCGGCCAATCTGTCCCGTGTCCCAGGAGATAAAATGGGGGCGCTTATTGCCGTCACGCTCTGCTTCTGCCACACTTTCGCGCAAAATCTTCATTTCTGCCCTGATGTATTCCTCGCAGGAGTAGGGGGCAGAAGCAAGTTTAAGGGGATTTGCGCCAAAAGTATTTGCCGTAAGCACATGACAGCCCGCGTCCAGATATTTTCTGTGAATTGACTTTATGACATCAGGATGGGTGATTGAAAGATCTTCGGGAATTACATAGTCACTTACTCCCGAAGCCTGAATCATAGTTCCCATGCCGCCGTCAAAAAAAACGGGGAGATTTTGAGAAATGCGTTCCTGTAAAAAAGACTTAAAATCTGACACTCTGTTTATCCGTATTATGTATT
>DFDV01000202.1:5987-8459 GCA_002369025.1 Treponema sp. UBA3819
ATAATCTGGTCGGTTGCGTAGGCAATGCCCGCCTGCCACATGGCTTCCTTGCTGCTGCGGAATTTGTCGCAGAGGGAAAGCAGTTTGCGCGGGATGTAGGCGTTGGACAAATCAACCATGCGGCTTACCTGGGCCGCGCTCGTTATGGGCATGATGCCCGCCATTACAGGAACATGGATTCCCGCTGACTGCAGGCGGTACAAAAAGGAGTAGAGCATGTCGTTGTCAAAAAACATCTGTGTGGTCAGAAAGTCTACGCCGGCATCCACCTTGTATTTTAAATTTTCTATATCAATGTCCCGGTTCAGACTTTCCGGGTGACCTTCCGGGTAACAGGCACCGCCTACACAAAAGCCTGCTTTCTTTAACAGCGGAACTAAGTCTGAGGCGTGGCAGAAACCGGACGGAAATAAATTTTCTCCCTCGGCCGCATCTTTTGGCAGGTCTCCGCGAAGGGCAAGCACGTTCTGAATGCCGTGCGCCGTAAAGTCCGCAATATTCTGATCTAACTGTGCTTTGGTGAGGCGCACGCAGGTGAGGTGGGCTAGGGCGGCCGTGTCATTCTGTTCGATAACAGCGGCAATGTCTGCCGTGTTTCCCTGTGTGGAGCCGCCTGCACCGTAGGTGATGCTGATAAAATCAGGATGGAGCGACACCAGTTCTTTTGCCGCGCTGCTTACGGTTTCAAAATCATCCTGTTTTTTTGGCGGAAATACTTCAAAGGAAAAAGTTACTTTTTTTTGCTGCAAGAGAGAACTTATTTTCATGTAAAAGAGTGTATAGGGAAACGGCAGTTTTTACAAGTCTATTGAAAAAAACTGCCGTTTTGCTTTAGGAGAGGTTGCGGTATGTTTGTGCCTATCACTTGTATTTTAGGAGTGCCGCACAAGTGACTTCGGGAAAATGCATTTGCATTGAGCGGATGAGATCCTTGTTATCTGAGAACATGAGTGGAAGAATTTTTGCCGTAAAATCGGTGAGACCTCCCTTCTGTCCCAGTAAGTCGATTGCATCATACAGCGCCTTGCAATGCTTTTGCAGTTCACTTTCTTCATATTGAATGCCGTTGGTGTCAAACAAGTTTTTTATGCCAGTATAGAACGTATCTGAATTGGCAATCCAGAATATGGCCTCTGTTTTGATTTCTCCGAAAGCCTTTACAAGTTTGTCTGTATTGCCAAGAAAAAGCCGCAGAATATACTCAATCGTCGGCTGGGCAGTTTCTACAAAACTTTTACGCGTCTTCATGCTGATGCCGCCTGTTTTTTCAGTGCCGAGCAGTAGATTTAAATAGTATTCGATGCATTTTTTTTCAGTTGTATATGTGCCGCCTGGAAATTCAGTTTCTGATTCTTGATTATCCGTGAACTTCCGATAGGTGTGATTGCAGAATGTATACAAGCCGTCGATTTTATATTCCTTCAGCCAGTCGTCAACCGGGGATGTGAGTGAAACTTTGTATTTGGTGTAGGTATCTGTTTTTACCTCCACGGTTTCTTCCCGCTTGTATTGCTCTTTGCTACTTGTAAATAAAAGTTTGTCTATTCCGCAGCGATAAAAATCATATGCTTCGGGGGCAATGTAGGTAACGATGTCAGCATCTGAGACAAAATTAAAAACATTGGGATATGCTTTCGCATGCGCTTTGCACAGGCTTCGTGGTGTGCCGAACGTGTACACAAAGACATCCTTTGGGTCTATGTCAAATTTTGTGTAGGTGTCGTCTGACTCAAGTCCAGTAAGAATGTAATAGGCAAGCACGTTAGAAACTGCTCCCGCCCGTGAGTAGCCGCCAATCCACAGCTTGAGTCTTCCGTTTTTGTATGAGTCGGCATAGTACTTCTCTATGTATGCCTTTAGTCCGGTGTATATCTTTTTGGCAGCGGAAGAAAAGCCTGTATGGTCACCTTCTGTTCCCAAGTCTATGTTGCTTATCCATTCATAGGTGTAGGATATGCCTCTGATTGCAACAGCGATGACGTCATAGTCGTTATCCCTATAGTGTGCCAGACCATAGGAAATTCCGTCTGCCTCTCCTGTATAATCATAGGGCTGATTGGCCTCTGTATGCTGAAGCTGAACGTTATCAAAGCCGCACTCTTTGAAAAAACTCTTCAGGTATTCTTCTTTATCTGCGGCAATGGTCAGACAAAAGCTTGCCTGTGCCAAATCGGTGCTGTAGTTTGTTGCGTCAACAAAAGTAGTAGCCTTGAGACTTGCCGAGAACGTCATTGCATCCTGCTGCAGGCTCAGTTTAGCGGGAATGGAGACCGTTACTGTTTTTTCGTTATTATTGGCATCGTCTGAAGTAGCGCAGGCGAATAAAAAGACCACGATAAAAAATGACAGAATGCATTTTAAAAAAGGCTGTTTGATGTTTTTCATGGGCAGTTCTCCTAAAAAAGTACTGCGTAAAGTATAAGGTTGAAAGCACAAACTGTCAAACGTCCTCTATTGAAAAAATCTGTAAAA
>DFDV01000213.1 GCA_002369025.1 Treponema sp. UBA3819
CCGGAAGCGTAGAATTTGTTGCGGTCAATAGCACCTGAGTCAGGAGATACGACAACCAGGTCTTCTTTATTGGGACCAGAAAGGTTAATCAGTTTTGCAAGTTCACGGATAATCTGATATGAAGCGTGCAGGTTTTCCAGATGAGTGGTATTGAATGCGTTTACGATTTCGCGTGAGTGGATGTCCAGTGTAATTACGCGGTCTACACCCATCATTTCGTATACATGGCTCAAAAGGCTTGCAGTCAAACCTTCGCGGCTCTTCTTTTTGTGCTGGCGGGCATAGGGAAATGCCGGAACAACCAGTGTAATTCTCTTTGAGCCAGCCTGACGAACGGCATCAATAGTAACCAGCAGGGTCATCACATGGTCGTTTACGGAATGAACCACAGTATTTTTGCCTTCATTCATAAGGATGGGTTCGTGGTTTTCAACATCCTGGAAGATATAGACATCCTTTCCGCGTACACAGTCCAAAAGTTCTGCCTTAAATTCTCCGTTGGCAAACCATGTAAAACGGGTGTTCACCTTAAAGAGCGGCGGACGATATTTATCCGTGCTTCCGTGAATACACAGTTCGCTGGTCTGCATGTCGTTGGAAAGGTTGATGTCCTGAATCAGTTTAGCCTTATCCAGATTGTATCGCTTGGAAATCACGTCATTTTTGAGCGTGAAACGGTGCTTGTACATGTGACGCAGATGCGTAATGACTTCTTCTGCAAAAGTTGCTCCGCCGGGGCATGCGATAACGGCAAGGTCAGTTGGTTCTGAGTAGGGCATTGAAATTCTCCAGATTTGTTTTGTAAGTTTATTTTACCGTTTTAGTGGTGTATGGTCAATATACAGACGCTAGATGTGGGGTAGGGGAGAGCCCTCCCCTCGCTTCAGCCCGCTTTGCACCGGTCTTCCGCTACCCCTCCGCCTAGGGTTGCACCCTAAAACCCGCCTCACTAATAACACAAATTTATTGTAATTTTAAGGAAAATCAGACATTATATATATAGAATACATAATGGATATGAACATGAAAAAGATACTTTTCTTTCTTTCTGCGCTGGCATTTTTTGCGCTTCCACTGTTTTCCCAGACGCAGAATCCTGGCGATCGGGAAAAAATAACGCTTTCCATTGACGAAGCCGTAAAAATGGCTCTGGAAAAAAATACAAGCGTGCTCCGTGAGCAAATCAAACTGGAAGCAAGCGAGCGCACAAAAAAACACTCCTGGAACAGCATCAGCCCCACGGCAAATGTGAGTGGCGGTCTTACCATTCCGGACGGCATTGCAGACTCTGCCTCACCGTCAAAATATAAAACAAGTGTAACCGGAACGCTGGCGCTTTCTTTTTCACCAAACCTCTTTTCTTCCATACTGAAAGCCCGTGTTGATTATGAAAACGGCCTGATTACCTACGAACAGGCCTGCAGCAAAGTGGAAATGAATGTCCGCAAGGCCTACTACGGGCTTTTGTATGCGCAGGAAAATATCACCCTGCAGCGGCGCAACCTTCAGACCGCAAAAGAGCAGTATGAGCAGAATCTTGCAAAGTATAATCAGGGACGAATGAGTGAACTTGATGTACTCAGCGCCGAGGCAAACTACAAGGCCAAGCAGCCTGATGTAGAAAGCGCTTATGTGACCTTCCTCAATGATCTGGAAGCCTTTGTCCAGCTTATCGGCATGGAAAAACGTTATTACATCGAGTTTACCGGCTCGCTGGATGACTTTCCGGCAGACAAGGCCGTCAGCCTGGATAATATAGAAATCAATTCAACTACCCTTGCATCCCTGAAAAAGCAGCTGGAAAGTGCCCGGGCTGCAGTTCTCGCCGCCCGCTTTACGGCCTATGCACCTTCAATTACAGCCCAGTGGCAGCACGGATTAACGCAGGACAAAAGCAAAAATGATGACTGGACAAATAGTGGAACCATTTCCCTTACGGCAAAAATCCCGCTGGACGGTTTTCTTCCCTGGTCTACCGGAGCAGGCAATGTAGATAAGGCCAAAGACACAATCGCAGATTTGGAACTCCAGCTGGCTGATGCGGAAAAAACGCTTAAAGTAAACACGGACAGTGGCATTCGAAAAATCCGCCAGTCTCAGTCTTCTGTAAAAGCAAAGAGAACCAATGTAGAGCTTGCCGAGCGAACCTACGAAATGACCCTGCAGGCCTACAACCGGGGTACAAAAGATCTGCTGAGCCTGCAGACGGCCAGCGACAAAGTGCTTGCTGCACAGGCATCCCTAAAAAGTGAACAGCGTAATCTCATTAACGCCGTGCTTGAACTTGAAAATACAATTGGCGTTCCCTATGGAACCCTTCTCGGAGGAAAATAATGCGTAAATCTCATATTGTCATGATTACAACGGCGGCTGTAACCATTCTTGCTCTTGCGGCGGCAGTGACTATTACTAAAAAGGCAAACCAGGGAAATCAGGGTGGCCGGAGCAGGGGAGGTACCACCTTCAGCGTAAAAACCATGACCCTGAAAAAGACAACGCTCCACGACTATGTTTCTACCAATGGTGAAATAGAATCCCAGAGTGAGATTGAAGTTTTCCCCGATATGGCAGGCCGCGTTGCTTCCGTAGAAGTTCAGCTGGGTTCTCCCGTAAAAAAAGGCCAGATAATTGCCTATGTAGACCCCAATGAGCCGGGTGCCCGCTATATCAAAAATCCCGTCTACGCACCCATCAGCGGAAGCATTGTTTCCAGCCCGTTAAAAGTTGGTACCAAGGTTTCAACAAATACAGTCATTACCAGAATCGGAGACATCAACAACCTGCAGATTAGTGCAAGCATTCCGGAACGCTATGTTGCCCTGCTCAAGCCGGGACTTTCTGCCAGCATCAGGCTGGAAGCCTACCCGGAACTTGAATTTTTTGCCACAGTTTCCCGCGTTTCTCCCGTGCTGGATAAAAACAGCCGTGCAAAGGAAATCATCCTCACTTTTGACAAAGATGATTCCCGCATAAACGCAGGTATGTTTGCAAAAGTCATCCTCTATACCAGGGATTATGAAAATGAAGTAGTCATGCCCATGGATTCGCTGGTTTCAAAAGACGACAAGTACTACGCCTTTGTCGTAAATGGCGAAAGCGTGGAGCGCAGGGAAGTTCTCTTGGGAAAAAGCGTTGATGCCGTAACCCAGATTCTCAGCGGACTTTCTGAGGGAGAAAAAGTTGTTACGGAAGGCCAGACTTCCCTGAGTGACGGAGTAAAAATCCGTGACATTACAAATGGCGTACAGGCAGACTCTGCAGACGCCGGTCAAAAGAAAAATGATGCCGCTGGCAGCCAGAAAGGTGAAAAAGGCCAGAAGTCAGAGCGTGAAAACCGCGGGGGCGCAAAATGAGCGTAACAAAAACAACGCTGGAGCATCCTGTCCTCACGCTGATTGTCTTCGCGCTTTTGGGAATCATGGGGCTCTTTACCTTGCAGAATCTCGCCATCAGCCTTATGCCTGACATCGACTATCCTGTTTTGAGTGTGAGCGCAACCTATACGAACGCCGGCCCGGAAACCGTGGAAAAGGCGGTAACCAAAGTAATGGAAAGCGGTCTGGTAAGTGTCAGCAACCTCAAGACGATTACCAGTACATCAAGTGAGGGCCGCTCAAGAATCAGCCTTGAATTCAATTACGGCACAGATCTGACGGAGGCGGTAAACGATGTGCGCGACAAACTGGACCGCGTAACCAGAAGCCTTCCCGATGACGTAACGCCTACAATCTTCAAGATGTCCAGTGATGCCATGCCTATCATGCGTATTGCCGTTCGCGGTAACCGCAGTAATGATGACCTCAAGCAGATTGCAGAAGACACCATCGTAAACATTCTGGAACAGGCGGATGGTGTGGCAGAGGCCAGTGTTTCCGGCGGCCGTACAAAAATCGTACGAGTAGATTTAAGCGAAAACCGTCTTGCTGCCTACGGACTTACCATTACATCAATTACTTCCGCCCTCTCCAAGCAGAATCTGGAACTGGGTGGCGGAAAAATCAACGAAGGCCGAAAAGATTATTCCATCCGCACCACCGGTGAGTTTCCCAGCATAGATGAAGTAAACAATACGGTGATTACCCGTCAGAACGGCTACGATGTAAGGCTCAGGGATGTGGGAACGGCCTATCTGGGCTATGCAGACCCAACCAGTATTGTTTCAATCAACGGTGAACCCGGCATTTATGTGAGTGTTACCAAGCAGTCCGGCTCAAACAGCGTTGCGGTTGCAAATGAAGTCTACAAAAAAATGGAAGATCTGGAAGGTATGCTGCCCAGCGATGTCAGCCTGACAATCATCCGTGATGATACTGATTCAATCCGCGATACGCTGAGCACCCTTTTTGACAGTGCATGGCAGGGACTTCTGCTTGCAGTCATCGTTCTTTTTGTCTTCCTCAAAAGCATGAAGAGTACGATTATCATCGGCATAAGCATTCCACTTTCCATCATAATCACCCTGCTCTGCATGAACTTTGCAGGCATTACCCTCAACATGATTACCATGACCGGCCTGATTCTGGGTGTAGGTATGATTGTAGACGCCTCTATCGTTATGATAGAAAACATCTATGTGTACCGTACCCGCGGCGCAAAGGCAAAAGTTGCGGCTGTTCTCGGCTCCAGCGAAATGATCATGTCTGTTTTGAGCGGAAACCTTACTACAATCTGTGTTTTCATTCCCTTCCTCTTTTTTATGAGTGAACTGGGCATTATGGGACAGATGTTTAAGGGCATTATTTTTACGATAGTTATTGCCCTTGTGTCCTCGCTTTTCGTTGCAATTTTCCTTGTTCCTGTACTGGCGGGACACTTTCTGCCCCTTACAAACCGTAAGGAAAAGCCCCTCAAAAGCAAATTCCTTATCAAACTCTACGCCGCCTTTGACTTTCCCATGGATTTCATTACCCGCTGGTACCGTAGGGCTCTGGCGTCTGCACTTGGTCACCGCAAGGCAACCCTGCTGATCTGTGTCTGCGCCCTCATCATAGCCCTGGCCTTTATTCCTACCCTGCACATTCAAATGATGACAAGCGGTGGCGATGACAGCGTAACGGTAAATCTCCGCTATCCCATCGGAACAAAACTCAGCGAAACCCAGGCAGGACTTGAACAGCTGGAAAGAATTATCCGCGATGAAGTAAAGGGCTATAAAACCCTTATCATGACGGCAGGTTCCTCTACCTCATCCTACAGCGGCTCCATTCAGATTCAGCTGCCTCCCAGCGCAGAACAGATTGATACGGCGGAAGTGGTTCAGCAGAAACTTCGTGCCCACTTTGCAGACTTTCCTGCAGACACCCGCCTGAGCTTCAGACAGGGAATGTCCCGGCAGATGACGGGAAGCGATCTTGTGCTCAAAGTTCACAGCGACAGCCTTGACCTTGCCATGCAGGTGGCGGGCCAGATTGAGGAAGTAATGGATTCTCTAGCAGATATCGGAGAACCGTCAGTTGATACGGATGCAGGCCTGCCCGAAGTTGAAGTTGTAATTGACCGCCAGAGAGCCTATGCTTTTGGCGTGGATGTGGCAACAGTGGCCAAGGAAATCAACTATGCCATTAACGGTGTTACGGCAACGACTTACCGCCAGAACGGCAAGGAATACAGTGTAAAGGTTATGTACCGCAACGAAGACCGCAAAAAGATGATGGATTTGGAGCGGATTTTCGTAAAGGGCTCCAGCGGCATGGTGAGCGTGGCAAATTTTGCGACGGTAAAAAAAGGCCTTTCTCCGGTTAGCATCAAGCGTGAAAATCAGACCCGCGTTGTAAAGGTGAGTGCAGATATTCTTACCGATAAAAATGCCAGCGTTGTAGAAGCAGAACTGAAAGAAGCGATTGCCAGCAGTTTTATCCTTCCTGAAGGAGTGACAATCAGTTATGAAGGCTCCCTCAAGACCATGAAGGAACAGGGGAACGCCTATCTGGGTATCATCATAATGGCAATTCTTCTGGTCTTTGGTGTTATGGCAGGAACCTACGAAAACTTTAAGGCACCCCTGATTAACCTCTGTACCATTCCCTTTATGATTATCGGTGTGGTCGCAATCTACAAAATCACCAACCAGACAGTAAGTATGGTAAGTGCCATCGGCCTTATTATGCTGGTCGGAATAGTCGTCAATAACGGTATCATTCTGGTAGACTACACAAGCCTGCTGATTGACCGGGGCTACGAACTCAAAAAAGCCTGCCTTGAAGCGGGCTGCAGCCGTCTCCGGCCGGTTCTGATGACCACACTTACCACTATTCTGGGCATGCTTCCTATGTGTTTTACCACAAGCGGTTCTTCACGCATGGTTCAGCCCATTGGTGTTGCGGTTGTCGGCGGACTGGCTTCTTCAACGTTTGTGACCCTGTTCTTTATCCCCGTTCTCTATTCACTGGTGATGAGACGAAAAAAATCTGGCAAAAGTCATCTGCAGCTTGTCCTGGCAGGGGATGTGAAAAAGCAGGGTGAAGAGGAGGATAAGTAATGTACCGGGCAGAAATTATTGCAAATCAGTCCGTGCAGGATGATATCATTGAAGTCCTGGAAGAATATATTCCGGACATTCTCTACACCATTGTTCCCCTTGTGCACGGACGGGGCGGAAATGACCGTAAGCTTGGCAGTACGACCTGGCCGGAGACCAATTTTGTTCTCTTTACTTATGTGCAGGACAAGGATAAGTCTGTGGTAGATTCAGTACTGTCCGCTATCAAGGAAAAATTTCCCGATGAAGGAATAAAACTTTTCTGGCTGCGTGCAGAAGACTGATTCACACGAATGCTGCGGGGCGAGCAGACACAGATGAACACGGATGGCACGGATAAGGCACAGATAAATAATAAAAAAAACATCCGTGCCCAATCTGCGTCTATCTGAGTCCATCTGTGTCAAACC
>DFDV01000042.1 GCA_002369025.1 Treponema sp. UBA3819
GCAGTATAATGGTATTGAAGAAGAGAAAAGAGACCTTTAACGATAGGATTGGTAAAGTAACAAATATTGCCAACACTGACGCAATGACAGGTGTAAAGAATAAGCGTGCCTATGCAGAATACGAAGCCAAGATAAATTCCAGAATCTTAAGCGAAACTCTCAGTAATTTTGCCATTGTAATCTGCGATGTAAACGGACTCAAGGCAATTAACGATTCTCAGGGACATAAAGCGGGAGACGAACTCATTAAAAGTGCCTGCCGGATGATTTGTAAGCTTTTCAAGCATAGTCCGGTTTTCCGTTTTGGTGGTGATGAATTTGTCGTTATTCTGACTGATGATGACTTTAATTCCCGTGAAGAGTTACTCCGCCAACTCAACAGGCAGGTAGAAGAAAATCTCCGGAATGAAGACGTTGTTGTTGCGGCCGGAATGGCGGAGTTCATTTTCGGAAGGGACTGTTCAATGTCTACTGTGTTCGACCGCGCCGACACCCGCATGTACCTGAGAAAGCGTGAACTGAAAGAAGACATCAATTAGGCTTTTTTCTTCTCTGTTGCAAATATCTTTAATTCTTTGTACAATAATATAATATGAATAAAGCACTTGAAGAATTAAAAGAGCGCGGTTTTTTTGCGCAATGTACTGATGAAAAAGGACTTTCTGATTTAATGGATAAAGGACCGGTTGCATTTTATGTTGGCTGTGACCCCACAGGACCGAGTCTTCATATTGGACACATGGTGCCATTCTTTGCCCTGCGCCATCTTCGCGAGGCAGGACACATTGGTATTGCATTGATTGGCGGTGGTACAGCCCGTATCGGTGACCCCTCAGGCAAAACAGAAATGCGCAAGATGATTTCCTATGAGCAGATTGACCAGAATGTAGAGACCATCAAGGCTCAGCTGGATAAATTTATCGGCTTTGACGGAAAAACTGCCTTTTCTGCCAACAACAAGGACTGGCTTGCTGATTTGAACTACATCGACTTTTTGCGCGATATTGGTTCCTGCTTCAGTGTAAACAAAATGCTTTCTTTTGAAGCCTACAAGCAGCGTCTTGAGCGCGGGCTTTCTTTTATTGAATTTAACTATCAGCTTTTGCAGAGTTATGACTATCTCTGCCTGCATCAGAAGTACAATGTTCAGTTGCAGATTGGTGGCGATGACCAGTGGGGAAACATTACCGCTGGCGTTGATTTGATTCGCCGCAAACTGGGCGGTACGGAAGAATTGAATGCCGAGCACACTGTCTATGGTCTTACTTTCCCCCTCATTACCAGAAGTGACGGAAAGAAAATGGGTAAGACAGAAAAGGGTGCCATCTTCCTGGACAAGAATCTCACAAGTGTCTATGACTTCTTCCAGTACTGGCGCAATGTTGCAGATCCGGATGTACGCAAATTCTTCCTGCTCTTTACCTTCCTGCCTGTTTCTGAAATTGACGAAATCTGTGCGGGTGACATCAACAAGGCAAAAGAACGCCTTGCTTACGAAGTTACCAAAGAAATTCACGGAAAGGAAGAAGCAGACGGAGCCCTCGCCGGTGCAAAGGCTGCTTTCAGCGGACAGGGTGACAAGAGCCAGATGCCTACCGCAGAAGTTTCAAAGGCAAAAGTTGAAGCAGGAATCGGCGTAATTGATTTGTTTGCCGAAGTAAATTTCGGTGGCTCAAAAAGCGATATCCGCCGCCTGATTCAGGGAAAGGGACTTGCAGTAAACGGCAAAGTTATTGAAGATGTAAAGGCAGTTCTTTCTCTTTCTGATGCTGACGACTCTGGTGAATTTGTTCTCCGTGCCGGAAAGAAAAAATTCCTTCGCGTTGTCTTAAAATAAAAAGGTGAGGCTATGAAAAAGAGACTGACTTTTTTTTCTGCAATTTTCGCGACCTTCTGCCTGCTTGCATCTGCTCAGGAAAGTGACTATGCCAGTACAGTTCGTCCGATTGTAAAAAATATTTCAGTCTCGCATATTTCAAATGCCCAGGTCAGAATCAGCTGGACGCTTCCCCAGGGATTTGTTGCCTCTTCCATTCTGATTTTTAAGGATACACAGCCTTTTGTAACAAAAAATCAGATTACCACAAGCAGTCCCATTGCCCAGGTTAAGCCTGATTCCTCATATTATGTAGACCGGCTTATGAACTACAAGGAATACTACTATGCGGTTATAGCAAGGCGCGAGGACGGAAGCCTCTATGATGTAGTCCTTCCTTCAATCAATGCAACTGCATCTGGAATCCGCGCCCGCCGGGAGACAGCAGTTCAGGAAGCCGATGAGGAAATTCTTCCAGAAAAACTCTATGCAGACGGTCAGCTCCGTGAACTTCCGCTCCCTTATCTGGAGATGCTAGATGAACAAAAAAAGCCAAATCCCCTCCGCAAGGAAGTGATGGATGCCGCCACAGAGTTAGCAGGCGGACACATGCAAAAGCATGTTCAGCTTCTTCCTCCCCATATTTTTGAGGAGGATATGATTGCCCCTGCCGGTGGTGACGAATATTTTCTCTTTGAGATTTTAAAAGACCATTTTATCCGCAAGGATTATAAAAGTTCTGTTGAAAACCTGCAGAAGTTTCTCAGCGTAAACCGTTCGCCTGCAGTTACCAGCCGGGCAGTTTTCTATCTTGCCGAATCATTCTATTACAGAAAGAATTACAGGCAGGCACTGGGACTTTTTCTCTTTGTGGAAGATGAAATCCCGACCGTTTCAAAAAAATGGATAGAGTCTACACTTGATTTATATCAGCTGCCCGAAGAAAAATAGGGCGTCTTTATCTAAAATATATAAGATTGACTTAAAATTACAGGAGCCGCTATGTTAGAAGAATTAAAGGAGCCGATTGCATCGCTCAAAGAAGATATTATGAATGTCTGGGGGCGTCTTTGACTCCGCTGCAATTGATAAGCAGATAAAAGAAAAAGAAGAACTGACCGCTTCCCCGGATTTCTGGAATGATACCGAAAAAGCCCAGAAAGTCATGAATGACATCAAACTGCTCAAAGGTCGTGTCGAACCCTGGCGTGAACTGATAGCCGCTGTGGATGACATGGAAGCCTTGTATGAAATGGGCATTGAGGAGCACGATCAGAGCATTGAAGGCGAACTCAGGGAACTCTTAGATGACGCCCAGAAAAAATTTGACCATCAGAGTATTTTGAACCTGCTTTCAGGTGAAGTTGATAAGAGCGGCTGCTTCCTTACCATTCATGCGGGAGCGGGTGGAACGGAAGCCTGTGACTGGGCATATATGCTGAGCCGTATGTACATCCGCTGGGCGGAAAGACGCGGCTTTAAAATGGAAACCGTTGATATTCAGGAAGACGAGGGCGGTATCAAAAGTACCACCATTCAGATTACAGGCGATTATGTCTACGGCTACCTTAAGGGAGAAGCGGGAGTGCATCGCCTTATCCGCATTTCGCCTTTTGACGCAAATGCCCGGCGCCACACATCTTTTACCTCAGTCTTCATTTTTCCTGTTCTTGATGACACCATTAAGGTTGATATCCGCCCGGAAGATTTGCGGGTAGATACATTCCGTTCCGGTGGCAAGGGTGGTCAGCATGTAAACAAGACGGATTCTGCCGTGCGCTTTACCCACTTGCCCACAGGCATTGTCGTTCAGTGTGACAGTGAGCGCAGTCAGCTGATGAACCGTGCAACTGCCATGAGCATGCTGAAGGCAAAACTCTATCAGCATTACAAGGAAGAAAAGGAAAAAGAAAACGCCAAATTCGGTGCTGAAAAGAAAGATATTTCCTGGGGAAACCAGATTCGTACCTATGTCTTCCAGCCCTATACGATGGTAAAGGACCACCGCACAAAGCATGAGACAGGTAACATTCAGGCGGTCATGGACGGTGATATTGACCAGTTCATTGACGCATACCTGCAGGCTCAGTGGAAGGGACTTCCTGTTGGTGGTGATGACTCAGACGAAGATATGTAATTAGAGCAGACTGACCGGGTCTACATCACATTCAATGTAAACGTCGCTGGAGTGCCTGTAGTTATAGAGCAGGTCTGCAGCGACTTTTTGCATGATGCCCATATTGTTTCCGCGGAGCAGTACCTGATAGCGCCAGTTCAAAGCGATTTTTACAATGGGACACTCTGCGGGACCCAGTATCTCCGTTTCTTCCGCTGACTTTGCCCGGGCTGAATCTGAATGAATGATTTTCTGCAGGGATGAGCGAAGAATGTTTACGGCTCCTGCGGCACTTTCTTCTGCCTGAGCCTCTGTCGGTGCCCTGAAAACAAGACGGACCAGGCGTGAGTAGGGCGGAAAGTCCAGCATTTCTCGTTCATTCAGTTCACTTTCATAAAATTCTTCAATTTCACCATTAACGGCACAGACAATTGGCTTTCTGTCGGGTGCATAAGTCTGCACAAGCACAAGACCGTCCGGGAAAAATCTTCCTGCACGGCCGGCAACCTGGGTGATGAGGGAAAAAGTTCTTTCTGCGGCGCGGAAATCGGGCAGATGAAGACCAGTGTCTGCCAGAATGACTCCCACAAGCTGTAAATTGGGAAAATTCAAACCCTTTGCCACCATCTGTGTTCCCAGCATGATGTCGTATTCGCCTTTTCTGAAGGCATCCAGTTTTTCCTGCAGTTCTCCTTTTTTTGTGATGTTGTCAGTGTCCACCCGTACGACTCTGGCGTTGGGAAATTTTCCCCTTACTTCCTGCTCAATGTATTCTGTACCGAATCCAGAATAGCCTACATCCAGTGAACCGCATTGCGGACATTCCTGTGGCGGAACGGTCTGCCAGCCGCAGTAATGACAGCGCAGACGCTTTTCATTCTTGTGGTAGGTGAGTGAAACCGAGCAGTTTTTGCACTTCATCTCAAATCCGCATGAATTGCAGCGGAAAAAATGAGTAAAGCCCCGCCTGTTCAAAAAGAGAATGGCCTGTCTTTTTGCCGCAATGCATTCCTTAATTGCTTGAGAAAGTTCATCTGAAATGCAGCCGTCCATTTTGAGCAGGGAAAGATTTATTGCCCTGATGCGAGGCATAGCTCCGCCTGCAAGCCTGCGGGTAAGGGTATGACGGATAATGGTGTTATTTTTCATGGCATGCCAGGCTTCTGCGCTGGGGGTTGCGCTTCCCATGACAAGAGGAATGCCGCATTTTGCAGAACGGTACATTGCAACCTGTCTTGCATGATAGCGGGGCGTGGATCCGCTTTTGTAGGAGCCGTCATGCTCTTCATCAATGATAATCATTCCCAAATCAGGTACAGGAGCAAAGACTGCGCTTCTGGCTCCGATTACAACCCTTGCTTCACGGTGCAGAATGCGCTTCCATTCGCCAAGCCTCTGGCTGGGAGTCAGTCCTGAGTGAAGGACAGCAGCCGTCTGACCAAAACGCGCTACAACGGCTTCAATCACCTGTCTGGTAAGCCCGATTTCCGGAACCAGATAAATAACACCCTTTCCCTCTGAAAGAAGCCTTTCCGCGGCCTGTAAAAAAACTTCTGTTTTTCCACTTCCTGTAGGACCGTACAGATAGTGAAGACGGCTGCCGGTGGAGGATAAAATACCTTCTACTGCGGCGGATTGTTCTTCGCTTAAGGAGCGGGGAGTGGTGTCTGGGGCTTCTTCTGTAAAGGAAAAACTTCCTGCATCAGTTTCTCGTTTTCCGCCGGGCAGCATGGCAGATAGGGCTTCACCTATGGAGCAAAGGTAAAAAGATGATACCCAGCGGGCAAGGGAAACAAGTTCCGGCGTAAAAATCGCTTCCTTATCCAGAAGGCGGAGTATGGGGCGGATTTTTTCTTCTTCTACACCACAGTCTGCCGGAAACTCATTTGATTCTGCGATGATAAAGCCTGTTGTCCGTCTGTTTCCGAATTTGATTTCCGCCCTATAGCCCAGACGGCTTTCCCCTGAGTCATTGTCATCAATGTCGAGATAGGTAAAGGCCTGGTTTACAGGCACATTCAGAACGATTTGCAGATAGCGTTTCATGCTTTACCTGCAGTTAGTCCGGATTGTAGGCAGGTTCTATTTCCCGGAGCCTGGCACGAATCATTTTAAGGTCTTCCCATGCAAGTCTTTTCTGACTTGTGTCCCTCAGAAGGGCACTTGGGTGAAAGGTCACTCCCACGGGAATGCCATTCCATTCATAAAAATGTCCGCGGAGTCTGGTTACGCCATCCTGAGTATTCAGGAGATTTTTTGCCGCAGTGCTTCCCGCACAGATAATCATTTTTGGTTTAAGAGTAAAGATCTGAGCCTGCAAGAATGATTGACAGGCCGCCGCTTCATCGGGATAGGGGACACGGTTTTCCGGCGGACGGCATTTTACTATATTTGCGATAAAGGTATTTGTTTTGCGGGACAATCCTATTGAAGCAAGCATTTTGTCCAGCAGTTCTCCGGCAGGGCCCACAAAAGGTCGCCCTGTCATATCTTCCTGTTGTCCCGGTCCTTCTCCTACGACTAGCACAAGGGGATTTTCAACGCCTTCCCCCGGAACGACATTTTTGCGGGTTCGGGAAAGCTGACAGCGCTGACAGGCCGCAATTTTTTGGGCAATTGAAGCCATTGAAGTGGAATTTTTTGACTCTGACTGTGCAGAAAAAGATACACTTTCAGACCCTTCCGATGTTTTTTCAGCTTCTGGTGCGGTAATTTCTTTTTCCTGAATGTCATCACTGAACCGGGGCATGGCACCTGCAAAAGATTCAGGCCTGTAGCCGTATGCGTTGCATGCCGCTGTTTTGAGGAGTGTGTATAGTGTCTCTTTTTCTTCTGCCGTCATATAAGTTCCGCTGTATGCTGAATTATAATATATCCTTGAAATTCACGCAATAATCAGATAAAATAGAAATAGTATGAAAATCGCTATGTTTTCGGACTCGTATTATCCGCGCATTAACGGAGTTACGGTTTCTGTCCATTCCTACGCGGTAGAACTTACAAAACTCGGACATAAAGTCGCAATCGTCTGCCTTGACTACACGGAAGAACAGCAGAAGGCCTCTTTTTTTGATGAGAAAAAAAATGATGCATCTTCTCCTTTTAAAATCATCCGTATTCCTTCCCAATGGATAGTCTGGTCAGATGAAGACCGTTTTGCCCGCTTTGACTGCTGGAGATATCTCAAAAAGCAGGTGGATGCATTCGGACCAGACCTTGTACACGGAAACGGGGAGTGGTCTATCGGCTATCTTGGAGCCATGTATGCCCGTCACCGCAGACTGCCTTTTGTCTATACATTTCATACTATGTGGGAAGACTATATTGCAAACTATACTTCCCTGATTACTTCTCTTATCCCGGACAAGGGTCTCAGGCTGGCGGGAAAAATGCTGGTCAAATTCTACCTTAAGCGGGCAAATCTTATAATCGCTCCTACAAAGCATATCGCTCAGGTTGTAGAACGCTACGGCATTAAGCGGCCCACTACGGTTTTGCCCACCGGCATTCCGGACAATAAATTCGGTAAATATTCGCTTTTCAGGGCAAAGTCCATGTTCAACACCCTCAGCCGCAAATTTCCTGCGATAAAAGGGCGGAAGATTCTTCTATATATTGGCCGCATTGTTAAGGAAAAAAATCTGGCATTTTTGTACGATGTGCTGGAAAAAGTAAAGGAAAAGGAAGCCGATACTGTCCTGCTGATGGTGGGCGGAGGTCCTTATCTGGATGACTTAAAGGAACTTGCCCTTCAGCGGGGGCTGGAAAAATCGGTCTGCTTTACCGGCTATGTGCCTTCAAAAGATGTAATCTATCTCTACCGCATGTCACAGGTCTTTGTATTTCCCAGCAAGACTGATACGCAGGGGCTTGTAACAATTGAGTCCATGCTGGCAGGGCTTCCCGTTGTGGCTATAGGTGAACTGGGAACTGTGGATGTAATGCAGGGCGATAACGGCGGCTTTATGGTACCCGATGATGCTGATGTTTTTGCGGAAAAAGTTCTCCTTCTCATGCAGGATCAGAAAGTGCACAGGCAAAAAGTGGAAGAAGCAAAAGTATGGGCACAAAAATGGAAAATTTCTTCTCTTACGCCCCAGCTGGTCAAGTGTTATGAGCGTGTGCTTGCAGAAAAGAATCAAAAAAGTATGGATGATGAAGATGAAAACAAGTAATATGCATGCCGCAAAAATCATACTGGCTTTGAGTCTGTTTTTGCTGGCCTTTCCCTCTTTTTCTTTTGATGCAAAGGAACTTTTTGAAAGAAGGTCCAGAAGTGCCCAGGAACTCATTCCTTCCGGACACTGGATATACGATTCCCTTATGGCCATCAGCCTTGAAGCCCGCATTTTAAACTTTGCAGACAGTGCACCTCTTTCCATTCAGGAACTGACAACCTATCTGAATGAAATTAACTATGAAAGCCTCAGTGATGCAGGACGCGCCCAATATGACCGCATTTATTCCTATATCGGTGAAAGACGCTTTTCCATTGGTGCAGATCTCCTTTCCCTGAGCCTTGAACCGGAAATCAATCTGGAAGGATTTTACAAGACTAACGAAAATATCGACTGGGTGTACGACCGCTACAGCCGCAAGCCTGTTTTTGACTGCCCCCTGGTTATTTCCTGTGCAGACTATTTTGCAATGGATATGGAAATTTCCCTGGGCTCTTCCAAGGGAGCTTCCCTGCAGCATGACAATTATTCAAATATTCCATACCGTGTAAAAAACATGGATGTCAATTTTCCATACAATGCCTATTTCAATACAGGATACAAGTTTACGGAAAAAACAGGCATCGCCCTGCAGATTCAGCAGGGCAGTCAGTCAATCGGCCGTACCCTTGGCGGTTCAATCATCTGGTCTGACCATCTGACAGGCACTACACAGGTAAAACTGAGTGCCTATTCACCAATCCTCAAATACACTGCAAGCATCAGCCAGTTTAATGTAGACAAATACATGTACATGCACAATATAGAGGCCCGCATTTTAAGAAAGTTTACGCTGGGCGTGCAGGAAGGCATTCTGGTTTATGCACCGCTTGAACTCCGCTACATGAATCCCTGGACTATTTTTCATGGTTTTGCCCCCTGGCGTGATTACGGTGACGAAATGGGAAAGCGTACGGAATCTGACCCGGAATCTCATACCTGTGCCTATCTGGGCATAAAAATGGAATTTACTCCGGTAAAATATCTGCGCCTCTACGGACTTTTTGCCATGACCCAGTATGCTACTCCCTATGAAAAGGCAAACTGGCCGGACAGCCTGCAGCCAAATGGTTTGGGCGGACAGTGGGGTGCTGAATCATACATTCCCCTTAATAACGGCTACCTGCATTTTGGACTTGAGGCTTCATACACACAGCCCTATCTCTACATCAAGGAAAGTCCCAACTGGTCTCTGGTGCGCACATACAGCGAAAATATGGGAGACCATGCGATTTTTTACGAATGGATTGGTTCTCCCAATGGTCCTGACACGATTTCTGCCCAGCTTACAGGAGGTTACTCTGTGCCGGCAAAATATTCCATTGACGGAACCTATCTTTTTATGGCGCGGGGCGAAATGTCGGGAACGGGCGTGTTCGACAGCATGAACGCAAACGGAACGAAGTGGGGCGGGCAGGTTACCGAACAGTCTGGCGTCAAAGACTGGTGCTATCCAGAGAATACGACAGAGCGCGATTACTCTACGCCGCACGGAATCCCCGAGTATGTGCACCGCATTTCAGTACTGGGAAGCTGGCAGGCAAGACCCTGGCTCAAACTTTCCCTGCAGCCTGCCTATGTGATGATTTTTAACCGGGGGCACAAAAGCGGAGAATTTGCAGGCGGATTTGAAATTGCCCTTGCGGTCAAGTGTTCATTTATCCGGTTATAGTATATACTTATAAAAAAGGTGTTCTGATGAAAAAGTTTCTTCTGATTTCTGCTTTGATTTTTTCTCTCTCCAGGCTGGCAGCCCAGGTTGCCGTAGATCCAAATGACCGTTTTTATGCTGAGGCTCAGGTTTGGGAAGTTCGCGGTCTTATTGACAGGCTTCCCCAGATTCGGCCTTATCCCCTGAACCTGATTAAATCAATTCTGGAAAAGGTTGCTCTTGCAGGCCTGAATGAAGACGGAACCCGGAATGAACTTTACAAGGAAGATGTAGACCTTGCCCTTTATGAATATGAACGTATTTTTTCAAAGCCCTTCCATGTGGAGTTGAGTGGCGGCGGAAATCTTGGCGTTTCTACAGACCGTACCAATGGCGGAAGCAGTACCAGTAAATTTCTTGAAGGAAGGGCAGCCATCGCCGGTGACGTAGCCATACATCCCCTTGTCAGTTTCAGTTACAACATCGGTGAATATGGAAAAATCGGTACATGGAGCAATGTTACTCCGGCCTATACAAATTTCCCCCGTGATGCCATACAGGATTCTGCATCAATCGGTCCTTTAAGCGTTTATTTTGATGCAAACAGCAATATAAGCGCAGGTACAAAGGATTTTTATGCTACTGCAGGCATGAGTCGTGTTGGATTTGGACCTTTTTTGGGCGAGGGCCTGTGTCTGAATGAAAATTCTTACCATTCAGCAAATATGTTTGTAAATGCTTCCAGCAGGTATGTGTCATTTACCACGCTTTTTTCTGCTATTGGTGCGACGACAAATTTTAATAATGATGACATTCTTGCAAGTTCCAAGTACTTCGCCGTTCACTCAATTCGTTTTACACCTTTCAGCTGGCTGGGAATTTCTTTCTATGAGTCAGTTGTCTTTGGCGGACGTACTGAATTCCTTTATCTGATTCCCGCACCCTTTATGGTTGTTCAGGGACTGGGCGGAAATCACGACAACCTGCAGATGGGTCTTCTTTTTGAATATGATATCGTAAAGAATCTCCGCCTCAATCTGGATATTTTCATTGATGACCTTGATGCCGAAAAACTTGCCAAACTTAAACTGGACGGAAAAAACCGTTTTGGCATTCAGGCAGGCTTTTTCTATACGCCGCCCCGCAGTGTCTGTAAGTCTTTTGGCATGAATTATACTCTGATTACCCCTTATACCTATTCCCACTGGCAGTGTGTAGGTGATGAATCCGGACAGATAAAGGGATCGACAGTCAATTATCAGAACTACACCAATAACGGAATCAATATCGGTTCTACACTTCAGCCGGACTCAGACAAAGTGGGCTTTACTGCAAGATTTCAGCCAAAAAAGAATCTGAAACTGACCCTGTCATCCAGTTTTGTCCGTCATCAGAATGTTGTTGAAGCCTTAAGCAGTGAAGAAGCCGGAAGGTACATGATTTCAAAGGCCGGCACCTATCGCACTGACGGCAGCCTCTACACGCATTCAATGTTTTCTAATGAAACTGATTACAATGCTGAGCATGTAGACAGCGCATGGTCAAGCCTGCTCTTTATGTCCGGTGCTCATTCCATGTATACCTGTCAGGCGGGCTTGAATGCAGAATATGAGATTCCGTCTGTAAAAAAATGGCGCATCACCCTCAAGTTTGGCTATACCTTTGAGTATGTCCACAATAAGGGTATAGACAATAATATCTATCCGGGAATGGAAACGGGATACGCAACCTACGATTCAACTACAAAAAAATACACCTTTAAAGGTGAGACGTACGATAAACTTTCAGATATCGCAAACCTGCCCGAAGTACAGGCTCAAGCCCGCAAGGCTTATGACGAATGGGTAGCAAAACTTTTTGACCAGGTGAATCAGTATTTCTATCTGGGAGTAAAACTTACTTACTGATAGAAATACATCTGCTGATTATTCGCCGGTCAGTTTCTTGCCGTTTTCGGAAGCGAGCATGGTTGTGTTTTCGCGGGTGCCGTATTTTTCTGCCACCATGCCTGCACAGTCATAGCGCTTGATTTCACGCTTTTCGTAAGCTTCCCGGATTAAATCTTCTGCTTCCAGAGATTCATAGATTTTTTTTGCTTCCTCTAAATCTGCATGCAGAACCGGATGGCGGGGAGAAAAGAGAACGCAGCAGTCTTCGTAAGGAAGAATTGATGTCTCATAGGTGCCGATGAAATTTGCTGTGGCGATAATATCTTCCTTGTCAGTTCCGACCAGAGGACGGAGCAGGGGATACTCTGCCATGCTTTCGGTTACTGCCATATTCTGAATGGTCTGGCTTGCAACCTGTCCCAGACTTTCTCCTGTTACAATACAGTCGGCACCAAGGCGTTCAGCCAGAAGATTTGCACACTGCATCATACACATGCGGAGCATAAGTGTGGTGAAATTTGCAGGAGAGCGCTGCTTAATCCGCATCTGTACGTCGGTAAAGGGAATAACATTGATGTGGGTGGTTAATCCGTAAGAGGCTAAAATTTCCGCCAGTTTTTCAACTTTTTTTTGCGCTTCTTCCGACGTGTAGGGGTAGGCATGGAAATAACAGCATTCAATCTTCATGCCGCGGCTCATCATACGGTAGCCTGCAACTGGGCTGTCCAGTCCGCCGCTTAAAAGCAAAAGACCTTTGCCGCTTGAACCGACCGGAAGGCCGCGGTGTCCCTTGTTCTTGTTTGAATAGACAAAGCAGCGGTCACGGAGCTCAACGCAGATGCTTACATCCGGATGGTGAACGTCTACGGCAAGTATGTCCTGCTGACATACAAGGGCAGGGGCTTCCCGGCAGATACCGTAGGTGTCAAGGTAAAAACTCTTGTCGCTTCTTTTGGCTTCAATTTTGAAAGTTTTTGCCCCTTTTTCCCGGGCACTGACTGCTTCCCTGAGAACTTCTTCGCGGATTGCGTCAATATTTTTTTCTACGACCGCCGCTTTTGACCAGCCTGTAATGCCAATCAGGTGGTCGAGTGCAAATTCTACGGCAGGAGCAGCATTATCTTCACATTCAATATAGAGTCTTCCGGCATAAAGGGATACCTTTGCATCAACTGACTGCAGGTAGCGGCGGGCATTTCCCATCAAAAGCCGCTCAAAATCACGAATATTCGAGCCTTTCAAAACAAGCTCGCCAAGTCTGCCTAAATATGTTTTCATGTGCTACAGTATAGCGAAAAAGAGCGGCTTTGGGAACAGAATAGAATAAGCGGACCGCATGCCTTGCCATACTAGTCCTCATGTGCCACAAATCTTCCCGCAGTCGCTCTCATTGCCAAATTTCATTTTTTCCGTTATGCTTGTTTTTATGAAACGCTTATCCTGCAATTTTTTCTTTCTCTGCACGGTAATTTGTCTGTCTTTACTTATCTCCTGTCACCGGTCAAACGTAGTTGCATCAGTAAATGATGACAAGCTTTTTACGCTCAAATATGGTAATTTTGAAGACGAACTTAATCTCTTTAATCTATCCCAGGCTGGTACAATCAACACCTATATGACCATGAGGGACGGTTTTTTTTACATTGCAAACGGCGAGTCAAAAAAAATCATGGAACTTAACTCTTACGGCGACTTGCTCAGCCTTTATTATAATGAAGACCTTACCCGTAATCCTTCCCTGGCTCAGGACAATGGAGAAAACTCCACAAAAAAGGCAGTTGTCTATCCCTTCAATACGCTTGGTCCCATTGCCGTAGATTCTAAAAAACATCTCTATGCGGTAGATACCCTGCCTCTGGAAAGACAGGAAAGAGACCTGGATAAAAGACTGCTTTTGAGTCATGCCGTTCTTCGTTTTGACAGTAACGGAACCTTTATTGACTATCTTGGTCAGCAGGGACCGGGCGGAACTCCTTTTCCCTTTATAAAAAATATGTATACCACTATGCTAAATGAACTGGTGGTAGTGTGTACGACAAATGAAGGTCCCGTTGTCTACTGGTTTGGCGAAAACGGCTTTCTTCTTTACACTGTTCCCTTTACTGCGGAAACCGTTCCCAATCCCTACAAAGATTCAGTGGAAGATTCAGTCTATATTTCAATAGAAAATGTCGTGCCTGATCTGGTCAGCCACAAACTTTATGTAAAGATTGATTATTTTGCCAATACCCTTGACCCGGCTCTGAAAGTTCAGTCGGGAGTGGATTACCAGCATACGCTTTTGTGTCCTCTTGACGTGACAACCGGTCATTATGAGACTCCGCTGGAAATTCCTCCCTATGAAGCATCGGTGGCAGAGGGCTTGAGTAATGAAGTTTATCTTTTACCCTATGATTTTCTTGGTGTGACGGAAAGCGGCTGGTTTTTCTTCTATACACCGACAGAAAAAGGCTTTCAGGTGCAGATGGTACAGCCGAATGGTCAGCGTATCTTAAAGCGGGGCCTGTCTGCAAAACATTCTGACATCCTTTACTATGCAATCAGTCTTGACGAAGAAGGCATTATCAGCGCCCTCTTTATAAAAAATGAGCGGGCAGAAGTGGACTGGTGGCGCACTGACAGTCTTGTTGCTTCCTTTATGAACAATTAAAGAGAGAACGATACAATGGATTTCAGTCATATTGACGAGGGACATACAGAAGGCGATGACGCAATGGTTTTCCGCTATAATCGGGAAGAGAGGCTTGCCCATGCGCCAAAAATCGTTCAGGACTATTACGCCGGAAAAATGCAGATTGGTAGCAGGGGAATTTTTAAGTCTCTTGTTGCAACCCGCGGTAACCGTTTTATGCTTTTTTCTGTGATTATATGTGCCGCCGCCATGACCTTCATGTGGTATTTTTGTCCCAGTAAAAGCGAAGACGTACTGAACCATGTTCCCGTGCAGCTTTCAGCCTTTTCTTTTGATGATACCGTATATGTGACCCTGACTTTTTCTGAGCCGGGGAAAAAATATGAGGAAGGCAGTCAGTTTCCGGTGGAAGTGACATTTAACTTCAATAATGTTGATGGTCAGCTTGCCCATGAAGAAAAAATCACCACAAAATATGCAGGAAAAAAAGAATTAGTGAGGACAACTTTCAAGGATTATGATATAATTGAGGTAACCGCTGTACTTAAAACGGGAGAGCAGGAAAAAGTTCTCTCACAAAAAGTGCAGAAACAATAAACCGTTTTATACGGTCTTTTACGGGAGTTCAAAAATATGCTGCAGTTTTATTTTTTATCTGTTCTGCTTAATATTATAGCAGGTTTGATTTTAGTGTATGCATCTGATTTCACCAAGGGAACATCACTTTCTGCCGGCGGAGATGGATCGGATGATCTGGATTTTTCCGCGGATTCTTCTGAAGATGCTGAATCACAGACAGCCTCAGGTGAGGGCGTAAAGATTTTTGCGGACGGTTCTTTTATGAACGACAGGCTTTTCCGTCTGGTTGTCGGTGTGCTTGGTCTGCTTGCAGGCGTATTGATTATCATTTCACCCATTCAGAATGATACTCCTGTAGTCGGTGACCTGGTTCCCGCTCTTGCAAATATTCTGGGAAGTCTTGCCCTGCTTCTGGAGTTTTATGCCAATAAGCTTTCAACAGACATCAATCTTCCTTTCTTCCTTCAGGGAGTATTTGTAACCGGCCGCCGTTATCTTGGCGTCTTCTGTATTATTGCGGGACTCATGCACTTTATCTTCCCCCGCATAATGCTCTTGTAGAAATATAAATGGAGTTTTGACTATGGCTCATGTATCTATTGCCTGTATTGCTTTTGACGGAAAAAAAGTTCTGATTGCCCACCGTAATCCGACCGGACAGATGGGAAACCGCTGGGAATTTCCGGGCGGAAAAGTAGAAGAGGGTGAAGACGAAAAAGAAGGTCTTATCCGTGAATTTCAGGAAGAATTTGGGGTCACTGTTAAAGTCGGTTCCCTGATTGCTACCGCTCAGTTCAAGCACAATGGAGACCTCAGGGATTTGCACGCCTATCAGATTTTTGTGCCTCACAATGGTCTGGAAGAAAAATATGTGCTTACTGAACACACAGAATACCGCTGGGCCGAGATGGCAGAAATCCCGGAACTCAACTTTGTGGACAGCGATATGCTCATTTATCCTCAGGTAGTGAAGTATCTTGCAGGCATTCTTCCTGATGATGAGCCAAAGAAAAAATGAAATATTTTCCTCTACTTGCTGCGCTTTTTCTAACGCTTTTTGCCACAGGTTGTGTAAAGCAGAATCTTCCCGTACAATTTGATCTTTCAGATCCCCTTGCGCTGGATGTGGAAATTCAGTGGGCTGTCGTAACGGAGCCCTATGTTGCCTGCTATGAGTCCGCTGATTATGCTTCCCGTGTTGTTACTCATTTCAGAAAGGCTGCCATCCTGCAGATAATAGGGGAGAGTACCGTAACCGACGGTACTTCAAGGGAAAAATGGTATGCCTTTGAGGAAGGTTGGCTTCCCGCCTCAAATGTGGCGGTCTATGCCAATAAAATGCGTGCCCAAACCGCCGTTAAGCAGCTGGGCACTCACTAAATCTCAAATCACAAACCACCCGTCAAACGGGTGGTTTGAACACAGCCTATAAGGCTCGGTTCCCAAGCTGAGACTTAAGTCCCGGCTTTCACTGACGTTCAAGTCTATTGCAGATTGACTCGTCGCAGCCCCTGAAGGGGCGTTCGTATTACTTACTACCCTTGAAAGGGTCTTCGTANNTTTCACCGGCTCATGCGCCGTAATACGTCGAGTCAAGGCACGCTAACGCTTAAAGCCTTGACTTCGCCGTTTTGAGGGTTTGTAATAAACCCTCAATCAGAAAAATCACCAGGTAATTTTTCCTCTATTTTTATTTTTCAGACAGAATCTTTTCCGCCGCTTCGTCAATTGTATAGCCGACAAACTGTTCGCGGGTGATAAGATTCTTAAGGGTAATTTTTTCGGAAAGAGCTTCTTCCTTGCCGATGAGTATTCCCCATTTTACGCCTTTTGCTTCGGTTACCGTATACTGCTGGCCGATTTTTTTTGCGTCCGGGAAGACTTCAACATTAACACCCTTTGCCCTGAGAAGGCTTGCAACCCCCTGATAGTGAATGGCGAGGCTTGCATCCATGCAGAAAATCTCTGCGTCAAGATAGCTGCCTTTTTTGCTCGTCATTCCCAGCTGTTCCAGTCCTGCAATCAGGCGGTCAAGGCCAATAGATGCACCCACGCCGGGCACTTTGTTCTTCATGTAGAGGCCTGCAAGGTTATCATAGCGTCCGCCTGAACAGACTGAGCCGATTGAGGGCAGGTCGTTTAAGAATGTTTCGTATACGATGCCGGTATAGTAGTCGAGTCCGCGGGTAATGGAAGGATCCAGAACATAAGTCGCTTCGATTCCTGCTGCCTTCATCATTTCGCGGATCTGGCGCATGCGTTTAGTATCGTCTGCTTCTCCGCCTGCCATTTTTTCCAGAATGGACAGGGTGTCATCAAAATCTTTTCCGCCTGCGATATAGGTAAGAATCTCCTGTGCAGTGGATTCGCTTCCAGTGTATTCAACGAGTTCTTTTGCAACTTCTTCCTGACCAACTTTGGCGAGTTTGTCTACAGAGCGCAGAATGTCTTCACTCTTTTCGCTTACTCCCAGTTTTGCAAGGAAGCGGTTAAAAATTCCCCGGTGATTTACATGAATCGTAATGTTCTGAACTCCAATGGCATTCAATGCACATTTCATCACATTCAGGATTTCAAAATCAGCCGCCGCACTGTCGCTTCCCACCGTATCAATGTCGCACTGAACAAATTCGCGGTAGCGTCCGGCCTGTGGTTTTTCTCCTCTCCAGACTTTTGCCATGTGATAGCGCTTGAAAGGGAAGTAGAGTTCGCTTTCGTGTTCTGCCGTAAAGCGGGCAAAGGGAACGGTAAGGTCAAAACGCATTGCCACGTCACGGCCGCCATTGTCTTCAAAACGGAAAACCTGTTTTTCAGTCTCTCCGTTTGACTTGCGGAGAAGAATTTCCGTATATTCCAGAACAGGCGTATCAATCGGAACAAAACCGAAAGAACGGTATACTCTGGTAATCTTTTCCATTAAATCCGTGCGGTTAATTTCTGCCGCCGGCAAAAAATCTCTAAATCCTTTTAATACTCTTGGTTGAATGAGTTGTGCCATAGCGATATAATAGCAGAAACAGAGGATTTAGACAATGTTGCTTGCAATAGATATTGGAAATACCAACGTGGTTGTCGCGCTCTTTGAAGAAAATGGTGACGTAAACAAGCGGGCAAGAATGCTCAGGGAATGGCGTATCAGTACAGATTCCCGCCGCACGGGAGATGAGTATTTTTCTTTTCTGTCGCTCTTGTTTCATTCAGAAAATATTGCAGACTCCGACATTACCGATGCGGTGGTCAGTTCCGTAGTGCCAGCCCTTGTGGGAACCTTTGTTACTGTTGCCCGTCACTTTACCGGAAAAAAACCGCTTTTGATTAACAAAGACATATATGCATTTCTTCCCATAACGCTGCCTCCGCCAGTTGAGCATGAAGTGGGAACTGATTTGCTTTGCAATGCCCTGGAAGCCTGGTGCCGCTACAAAAAGGCCACGATTGTTGTTGATTTTGGTACGGCTCTTACCTTTACTACTGTTGACCAGCATGGCGTTCTGCAAGGAGTCGCCATTGCACCTGGTCTGGGAACGGCGATAAAATCCCTCTCAAACAATACCGCTCAGCTTCCCCTTGTTGAACTCAAGGCCCCTGCCACCAGCCTTGGCTCAAACACTATAGAATGTATTCAGGCAGGCGTGATTCTCGGCTACAAGGGACTGGTGGAGTACATGATAGAAAGGACAAGAGCAGACCTTGCTGACCGCACGGGAGTGGCAAAGGAAGATGTGCATGTGGTGGCCACAGGCGGATTGAACAGTGTCTTGCAGCCACTTGTAGATTGCTTTGAGGATTTTGACCGTGAATTTACCTTGCAGGGCTTGAGAAGGGCTGCTTTATTTGTTCGAGGCGCAAAGTGAAATTTAAGTCAATAGAGAAAATCCTTCAGGGAAAATTCATCACCCGATATGATGTGAATTACGAAACGGAAAACGGCAGAAAAAAACGTTATGAAATGATAAGCCGTAATCCCAATATCAAAACTTTTGAAGATTTGCATGATTCCCACACAGATGCGGTTGTCATGATTATGCATGATGCCAAAAATGAGCAGATTCTTTTGAGCCGGGAGTTCAGAATGGCGCCGGGGGAGTGGGTTTACAATTTTCCTGCGGGCCTGATTGATGAGGGAGAAAATGCCGCTTCAGCTGCCATCCGGGAACTTCGGGAGGAAACAGGCCTTCATCTTGACCATATTGATGAAGTCTGGCTGGAAAGCTATTCAGCAGTTGGCTTTGCAAACGAAAAAAATGTGGTGATTGTAGGAACTGCATCAGGAGAAATCCTTCCCAGCGACAGTGATTTAGAAGAAATTGAAGCTTTCTGGTACACCAAGGCTGAAATCCGGGCCCTGCTCAAAGTCGCCCGCTTTGCCGCCCGCACGCAGGCCTATTGTGCCCTGTGGAGCCGCAGCGGGTCTTAGGGCGGCAGCCCTAGGCGAGAGGGTAGCGTAAGACCGCTTGTCTGCCGAGGGGGCAGGCGGGCGGGCTGGAGCGAGGGGGAGACTTCCCCCAAAAAAACTTCTGAAATTTCCTATTATCATCTCTGTCTTCT
>DFDV01000005.1 GCA_002369025.1 Treponema sp. UBA3819
TAGTCTCCGTAAGCCATTCCTGCCAGAGAAGAGGGCTTTTCTTTTCCATATTGAATGAAAATGAAATTGTTTGAAGTATTGACACCATACAGACCTGGTTCAATCATTTCAGCCTCTTGGCTTGTGGCCCTGTATCCGGCGCGGGCTGCGCTCTTTGTGAAAGTGTAGAACATGGCTGTAGAACAGTCTTCTTCGCTACAGATAAAGGTGAGCCAGCGGGCATTTGCATATCCGCTTCTCGTAATGACAGGTTTTGCATACTTCAGGTCGGGATTTCCGTCGTCATCAAGATCGGCTGTCTGACCTTCATCAATTGAAAACTGCTGGGAAAACTTTGTGTTGTCTGAAGAAACTTTTGTGAAAGTAAGTTTGATGTTGCTTTCAGAAATAGAATCGATAGACAGATAGCCGTAGATGGCCTCACTGGGAATGTCTTCATAGAGAACTTCTTCCTTGACTGTTCCTCCAAAAAGAGGTTGGGACGGCTTTGCCTCTGCTACGCCCATATTTTCGGCTGTGCTTTTATCCACCCAGTAGTTGGTATTATCTTCATGCTCGCCTGACGAAAGGCTTGAAAGGTCTGTCAGATTAGTTTTTTTTCTCATCAAGCTTTCCCAAACGGATACCGACCTTTGTACCGGCAGAAAGCTGGGAACCCGTGCCAGACGGATTGTATATGAGGGAGCCGCCGATAAAGCCCCTGTTCTTGGTGATGTAATCATAAGAAAGAGATTCCTGTGAATTACTGCTGGAAGTGTCATCGTCGTTACTGCAGGATGAAAAACCTGCAAGAAGGAGAAGTCCGATGCTGTAAAAAACAAGTGTATGTCGCAATTTGCTCATAACAATGCCTCCTGTAAAAGTTTTGCATTATATTAAAGTTACTAAAGAATAACACAGGTTTTTCACGGTGTCACGAAAAAAAGTCAGAATGTAGGAAAAATATGCAGAAAAAAAAGCGCGAAAAAAGCGAAAAATATCTGCCGCATAACAGAAGGTTATTGTCATTTTCATAGTATTTTTATAAATAATTGCTATAATAGATGTATGAGACTGAGTAATCGCTCTCTGATTTCAAAAATTCTCTTTATTTTAGCATGTACTTTTCTCCAGGCCCAGGATGATTCCACGGAGCCGGACCGCGTTTCTGTACTGCTTGCAGGCTATCTTGCCAATGACCTGACTTTCCAAAAAGCGACGATTAACGAACAGCTTGCATATCTTTCTGACAATTCCGCCCATATCAACAACGGGCTTGCCTTTTCCATTTCATCAGGAACAGTAACGGTCTACTCAAACGACAAGGGAACAAATGTAGAAATGAAGCCCAATGCCAGTATTTCCATTCCCAAGGCAAATGATACCTCCGTAACGGCCAGCATGCCGGTAACATTTTCCAACGGAGGAACTTCAACAAATACGACATCTACCGTTTCCTCCAATGAAGTTTCCATCAAAAATGCTTCGATAAAAGTTGAGACCGGAATCATTACGGGAACGGCACTCACAAAAAAAATCAACATTCTGGAAGCAGACAGAAAATATCTGGAAGCACGGCGGAGTGCCCAGGACGCAGCCCTGAAAGCGGAAAAGGATTTTTACACGGTCCTCAAAAAACTCTACAACGATGGAGTTTCCGTGCTGACCAAGCGGAGCACTCACTTTGACAATGTGCTTGAACTTCGCAAGCTGGATGCCCAGGGCTACAGTAAAAGTGCTTCAGCCTACATGCGGGCAGACTTAAAGGTCAGGAGTTCCCAGCGTGATGTAACGGAAGCCGAAAGACTTCTGGAGAGGGAAACGGCCATCTTTGCCAAAAAATGCGGACTTGAGTATGAAAAGACCTCTGAAAATGCCTATGACAGTGCCATGGCTTTTCTTCCCCTGAGCATTACAGAAGTTGATATCCTTGACCCCAAATCTTTTCCGGAAGAAGCCTATTCTACCCGGGAAGCCGCCGAGTGGAGCAAGTACATTGCCCAGTTAAAGCGGGAGGCAAATAAACCTTTTACCCTCAAGGGAAATCTGGGCTATACCTTTAACAATTCTTACTCCAGTTCCGACACAGTGGATGCGGGGCTTTCGATGGACTGGCGGGGATTTACTGCAAGCGCCGGAGTTTCAGTGGCGACAGGTAACAAACTCTTCAGTTCCACTTCCGCAAGCAACGGTTCCTCTTCTCCAGTCTACAAATTCTCCCTGGGCTGGAATCCAAATACCTGGCGGCTTTCCAAAATCACCAGTCAGCAGAATTCATTGAACCAGATGCTGGAAGACGTAACCATTGCCAGCGCAAAGACTGAGTACGAAACAAGCATGGAAGACAAGATTACAAAAATTTCTGACTTAAAATGGAACAAACTGTCCTATCAGGAAGAACATGCCATGTATGAAAAACTGGAAGCAGACATGGCTTTCTGGTATAAAGAAGGTATCGTGACGGAAAATGATTATCGGGATGCAAGGGACAATGCCTCCAAGGCCCAGATAAATCTGCTGATTAACGCAATTGATGTTATTTTGTTTAACGATGAGACGCGTCTTTTGTTTCATACTGATGAGGGATTAAAGTGAAAAAAGCGACAAAAGCATTGGCTAAAAATAAAATCCTCCTGATTTCCATTGCATCTCTGCTTGCCCTTGCGGCCATTCTCTTTGGAGCAAGAAAGGCAGTAGCTGCCTCAAAAAAGACAGATGCCGTGACTTACCGGGTGCGCAGGGAAACCTACGAAAATGTCATTGAAATAGCGGGTACAGTCAGCGCCGCAAAAGAGCAGAACCTGCAGGCAAAAAATGACGGAACTGTTGTGGCGGTCTACGTACAGGAAGGAGATATGGTCAAAAAAGGCGATATTCTGCTTCAGGTGGACGACACGACCCAGGTCTACAATCTTGCCAAACTGGACTACGACCTTGCCTCAACCCGCATTACCGGCGCTGCCCGGCAGATTCAGCTGATGGAAGTGCAGAGGGCCTCCCTTGTGCAGAAGGTAAACGAATGCAAGATCACCGCCACCTTTGACGGAGTAATTGCCAGCTGGGATGCTGATGTGGGAGACTACATTGAAGCCAAGGATTCAATCGGAACGCTGGTAGATAAATCCTACCTTACGGCAAAAGTTGAAGTGGCGGAAACAGATGTGTCCAAACTCAAAGTGGGGCAGAAGGTTCAGTTTTCTTTTCCCGCCTACAAGGGAACAGTAGAAGGCTATGTGGTTTCCTTTCCGGCCATCGGTGAAACAACCAGCCGCGGGGCTACGGTGGTAAAGGCAACTGTCCGCATTGACGATGTACCCGAATCCATCCTGCCCAATTTTTCCTTTACCGGAAAAATCCAGATTACCGAGCCTGAAACAAAACTGGTTGTAGAACGCTACGCCATCGGCAGGGATAAAGAAAATACCTTTGTAGAAGTTATTGACCGCGGCGGTCAGACCCGCAGAGTTGTGGTTGAGGTGGAGCCCTATGGCATTGATTATGTAAATGTATTGAGCGGACTTGAAGGGGGAGAAGTGCTCAAGGCTCAGGTGGATGCCTCAAAGAGCGGGCGCATGAATGTAAACAAGCGCGGCTCAAACAATAAGAACAGCAAAAATACCCCCAGCCGTTCTTCAGGCGGATTTGCTCCTCCACCGGGATTTTAATATGAAAGCAGAAGAAAGTTCCGGATTAGACTCCTCTTTACAGAATCCGCAAACCGTAATCACCATGAGGGATGTAACAAAAGTCTACGCCATGGGGCAGGAATCCGTTCACGCCCTGCGGGGCATTTCTTTTGACATCTGCCAGGGGGAATTCGTCTCCATCATGGGGCCCAGCGGCAGCGGAAAATCAACCTGCATGAATATGATTGGCTGCCTTGACCGCCCAAGTTCAGGCCTTGTTGCAATCGGCGGTAAGGAAACCGCCCGGATGAACGAGAAGGAACTGGCTCTGCTCCGTAATCAGACGGTGGGCTTTGTTTTTCAGCAGTATCATCTTTTGCCCGCCATGACTGTGCTGGAAAATGTCATGCTGCCCCTGCGCTATCAGGGCATTGAGCGGGCAGACCGCCGCGCCATGGCAGAAGCCGCTCTGGAGCGGGTCGGCCTGGAAAACCGCATGAAGCACCTGCCCAACGAACTGAGCGGCGGCCAGAAGCAGCGGGTTGCAATTGCGCGGGCAACCGTTACCCGGCCCTCAATCATTCTGGCAGATGAACCCACCGGCGCTCTGGACAGCAGCACTGGAAGGGCGGTTCTTGAACTCTTTGGCGAAATCAATGCCTCTGGCACAACAATTGTCATCGTCACCCATGACCCAAAAATCGGCGCTTCTACCAGACGCTGCATCCGCATTCTGGACGGCCTCATTCAGAGCGATACGATGAACGAAGGAGGCCTTCATGCTTGAAGATTTTATCGACTCCCTCCGCAATTTTACCCGCAACAAAACCCGCACCCTTCTTTCACTTTTGGGTGTAATCATCGGCGTGGCAAGCGTTATCGTCATCACAAGCATCGGCCAGAGTTCTACAAAAGAAATCCAGTCTACTTTTGGTTCCAGCGGCCTGGACTTGGTACAGGTGAACTCAGGCTTTATGCGCCGCAAGCGGGATGCAATCGGTCTGCGTTTTGATGAAAGTTTCCGTCAGGAACTCTTTGACTCCGTGCGCAACATCAAAAAAGTTTGGTTCAAAAATTCCCTCTCTGCCACAGTAAGTTATGGTGAAACCAGCGTCACCTCCAACTGCACCGCAATCGAAACAGACTACCTGCAGATGTACGGCCTTGCACTGGACTCCGGCGACTATTTTACGGTAACCGATGATGTAATCGGAAATCAGAAATGCATTCTGGGATCTTCCGTCGCCAGCGCCCTTTTTCCCGGCGAAAATGCCGTTGGACGCGGTGTTCTGCTGGTCACAAGCAAGGTTCCCTTCAGCTTTACAGTCGTCGGCGTACTCAAGGAACAGACCAGCGGACTGGAAGACGCATCCTCCGGCATTTATATTCCCCGCGGCTTTTACAGCAAAAAGGTCAAGCCCAATCCTGAGGCTTCCGTGGTCATGGTGCAGGCTACCGACAGTTCCCACTGTACCCAGCTCGTCACCGACATAACAAACTGGGCAAATGAAAAAACAGGTACGGAAGGCTCCGTCAATGTCATGTCCATGCAGACAATGATTGAGCAGATGAGTACCATCACCCGCACCCTCAGCCTCATGCTTTCCGGAATTGCCGCAATCAGCCTGTTAGTCGGCGGTATAGGCATTATGAACATTATGATTGTCACTGTTACTGAGCGCCGGCAGGAAATCGGCATCAGAAAAGCCCTGGGAGCAAGCCCCGCTGCAATCCGCCGTCAGTTTCTGGTGGAAAGCGCCAGCATTACCCTTTTGGGCGGCATAATGGGAATCCTGCTGGGCATCGGACTCAGTTTTGCCGTGGAATATGTGCGGGGCCAGCCTTTTACGATTCAGGCCAGTGCCTGTGTGGTTGCCTTTGTCTTCAGCGTCTTTGTTGGCGTATTCTTCGGCCTCAACCCCGCAAGCCGGGCCGCAAAACTGGACCCGGTAGAAGCACTGGCAGGCTAGGGGAGGGGAAAGCCTGTCGCCTTTCGGTTTTCAGAAAAATCCACCTGCCAGAAAAGCCGGTCGCCTTATTTCCCAAAAACTGCCTTTATCAGTGCGCCCACATTTTCCACTCGCGCACAGCCGCCTTCTGCCTCAGGAGCAAATACCCCGCTAAAGCCCAAATCTTTTGCCGTTTTTACCCGCTGCTTCAGTCTGGCTACCGGCCTCACTTCACCCGCAAGACTCAGTTCTCCGATTATCACCGTGTTTTCCTTTACCGCCAGATCCGTTCGTGCCGAATAAAGAGCCGTGGCAAGGGCTGAATCTATGGCGCTTTCCGTCAGCCGCACGCCGCCTGCAACATTGATGTATAAATCCTGGTCACTAAAACGCATTCCAGTCCGCTTTTCAAGAACGGCGGCCACTCTGGCTACCCGGGCGCTGTCAATCTTGTCGCTGTAGACTCGGCTTATGCTGGCCTTTGCCGGAACAGTAAGTGCCTGAATCTCCACCAGAAAAGAGCGGCTTCCTTCAAAAACACAGGTATTGGCAATTCCCGCCGGAGTTGCGCCACTTCTCTTGGTGATGAACATTGTGCTCGGGTCTGCTATGCCTTCAAGTCCCCTGTCGCTCATGGCAAAAATTCCCAGTTCATCCACGCTTCCAAATCGATTTTTCTGCGCCCGCAAAAACCTCACTTCGTCGTCATTGCGCTCAAAGGAAATTACCGTGTCCACCATGTGTTCAAGACTTTTGGGACCTGCAATCGTGCCTTCTTTTGTAACATGGGCCGTCATAATCAGTACGCTGTCCCTTTCCTTTACCCAGCCAATCAGCTCATTTGCGCAGTATTTCAGTTGATTTACCGTACCGGGAACAATTCCTGCCTCCACGCTGTAAACAGTCTGAATCGAATCCACCACCACAAAAAGAGGATTCAGTGCATTCAGGGCGTCACGAATATCTTCCAGCCTCATCGTGCAGAGAATTTCAATTCCCGCCGTATTCAGCCCCAGTCTGTCCGCCCGTCCTTTTATCTGTCCCGCAGACTCTTCACCGGAAACATAGAGAATCCGTCCCTTCGCATCATTTACCGACCTCATCATGGCCGCAGTCTGTAAAAGCAGGGTACTTTTTCCAATTCCGGGCTCACCACCAATCAGAATGGCACTTCTTTTCATCGCTCCGCCGCCCAGCACCCGGTCAAATTCATCAATTCCCGTAGAAAGACGCGAACCTTCCTGAGCAGACACTTTTTCCAGAGGCACAGGCTTTACTTTTTCCGCCACGCCATCCGCAAAAACCGCCGCATTGGCATTGGGGTCAGCAATACATTCTTCCAGCGTATTCCATGAACCGCATTCAGGACACCTTCCCAGCCATCTGGGCTGACTGTAGCCGCATTCCGAGCATTTATAGACAATGGTATTTTTCTTTTTTGCCATCACTTTTTCTCCCTTTTTATTATGGGCGGTGCGCTGCCTTGCATCGCCGCTACGTCCGCCCTTCGCTTACGCTCATAGCACTTCGTGCTACTCCGGGGCTCCCATCGCTACCGCGTCATTGTATCAAGTCCATTTTCATCCGCCTCTACATGAATAATCACCTGATTTGGAAGACATGCCGCCCAGTCGTTGTTATGTTCAAGCGGCCGGGTCTGCACGCAGATTTTGTTGGGGCAGGGGGATTCCTGAAAAAAGGCCTTCCCGTCCTCAATCACAAGTACCGAGTCTCCCAGCAGTCCCTTTATGCGGATAATCCGGTTTTTATTCATCGGATATACATATTCACCTTCCGGCGCATTCACCACCAGAAAAGGCGGTCTGCTTCCCCTGCGGCCGGCGACAAGATAAAAAGACCCTGCCACAAAGGCCAGAAAAATTACCAGTATCAGAAAATCCAAGGGACGAAAGGCTTTCATCTTTTTAAAAATAATGTACTTTCCCCAATTCGGCAATACTTCACTTCTTGCTTGCCAACATCAGAATAGCGTGCTATCCTCATGCATCCCTGTGGCAATGAAAAATATCGTTTTTTACAGCACAAACACAAATTCATTTGACGGTTCTCACCTCATCACCCGGGCCATGCCCTCCCGCCAGAGCCAGTGGGATGCCCTTGCCCGGGACTTTCCGGACTGTCATTTTTTTGTGGTTACTCAGCGTCCCGGCTCCTTTCTGCTTGACCTGAACCGCAATGCCCTTTCCGGACAATCCTCATGCGTAGAATATCTTCTTGCAGACGACCTTGCTCCAGATGCCGTGGCTGAAAAAATCCTCGCTTGCAAACCGGACATTGCCATTGCCGCTACCTTCTGGGTCACACCCTTTGACTGGCTGGGTATACAGGATGCCCAGATTGCAGACATACTGCGCCGGAAAGGCGTCCTGACCGTCTGTCATCCCCTGGAAACAATGCTTGCCTGCTTTGACAAATACCAGACCCGCCTGCTCCTGGAAAAACATGGCTTTTCCCTTCCAAAGGCAGTATACATCCACCATGAACAGTTCTGGGCAGAACGCGGTCACCGGGAAGTCCGCACAAATGCCTACAAAGCCGCCATCCTTTCCCAGCTGGAAAAAATGCACTATCCCGTCGTCATTAAGGATACCGTAGGATTAAGTTCATACGGCATGGAAGTGGCGGTTTCTTACAAGCAGGCCCTTTTCTATCTTTTTTCCGGCAGAACAAACGGAGACCGCCTTGTAGAAGAGTTTATCCCCGGCCAGCAGTTTGGAACAGAAATCTATGGAAGAGATGGAAAATACACGGTTCTGCCTCCCTGCATGTTTTCCGTAAACCGTTATGGCATTACCAGTCCCAAACAGAGCGTCAAAATCGGCCCGGCAGATTCAGAACATTACCGCCTTGCAGAACTAAATGCCATGCTTACATCCCTTGCAGAAAAACTGCAGCTTTCCGGCATAGCCCAGGTAGATTTGATTTTTAATGAAGAAGGCTGGCATATCATAGAAATAAATCCCCGCCTTTCCGGCATGACAGAAACCTATGCCGCCTCCCTCAAAACATCTGTCTTTCATATTCTCATGGACATTGCATGCAATTGCCATGACCATTTTTCTTCACCTGCACCCGTACTCAACTGCAAGCTTCCCATTTGCAGCGATGACCTGCTGGAAAAAGTCTTTGCCCGTCCGGAAATTTCCTTTCTATATCAGATTTTCAATGAAGCGGCAAAGCAGGAAAGGGAAAAAGGCTATTGCGAAGTCGTTTTTTCATCAGATTCTTCTGTATCTTCACTTGAAGAACTGCTCCTGCGCTTTTCCTCTGATTATCCTTCCCTTATCGATCCGAAATTTCTTGCTGACAGTCAGAAAATTATTGCTTGTTTAAAAGAAGATTAAAAAAATCTTAAAAAATCCTTAAAAACTATTGACATTTAAGGGGACGGAGAATACACTTAAGCAAGCTTGTAAAAAAGCTGATAAACTCTCTCCGATGTCCAGTTTTACTGGACGACGTGGGGTTCTAAAGTGCGTTGCATTTTGGGACCCCACGTTTTTTTGAGTCTGCATGTAAAAAATGCAGGTCAGTTTAGCCCTTGTTGTAGTAGTTTGTGTGTGCCGGAACTGATTTTGTCACCCAGGTGTTGCCGCCAATCGTACAGCCTTCGCCTATGACTGTTTCTCCGCCTAAAATCGTGGCATTGGCATAAATCGTAACATTATCTTCAATAGTAGGGTGGCGTTTTTTATCCATATATTCTTTCTTTACGCTTAAGGCACCTAGTGTTACGCCCTGGTAGATTTTTACATTTTTTCCGATAACAGTTGTTTCGCCAATGACAATGCCCGTGCCGTGGTCAATAAAGAAGCTTTCGCCAATTTGTGCCCCCGGGTGAATGTCTATGCCCGTGCGGCTGTGGCTGTATTCCGTCATGATGCGGGGAATAACGGGAACTCCGCTTTTGTAAAGAAAGTGTGCCACCCGGTAAATGACGATGGCATCCAGTCCCGGGTAGGAAACAATGACTTCTTCGTCGCTTTTTGCAGCCGGATCCCCCTCGTAGAGGGCCTGTATGTCCAGATAAATCTGACGGCGCAGTTCGGGAATCTCGTCAATCAGGGCAATGGAAGTTGCTTCTGCAAGTCCAAAGCAGCGGGATTTTTCCACATTTTTGCTGTCGTCCTGCTTGCGGATTTCATAAATAAAGGCCTTTTGAATTTCTTTTGTGAGCATGGAGATGATGCGGTTGATTTTCTGTCCGGTTTCGTAGCGCAGGTTTGTGGCGTCCAGAGTCTCAGCTCTCTTGTATCCCGGATTGATAAGGCTCTGCAAGTCGTGAATAATCGTAACGACATTCTCCCTGTTGGGAAAACTTTCTGCCCCCGAGCAGTTTATTCCGCCGTATGTTGCGTATGACTGTAATATCTTTTCAACCTGTGCATCAATTCCCATGTGTATCTTTTTCCTTAGAAAAATGATTTCCAATCAAGTTTATAGGAAGATAGCACAAATTTATTTTAAAATCTAGCGTCTCTTCCCTTGACTAAAGTTTCTGTCTTGGATATAGTGTTAAAACGCATAATTATCATGTACCTGCTCTTGTAGCTCAGTTGGTAGAGCACCGCATTGGTAGTGCGGAGGTCAGCGGTCCGATTCCGCTCGGGAGCTTTCATCTTTTTTAGGAGAAATAAAATGGGTAGCAAGAAAAAGACAGCTATTGATATCATCGCTCTTCAGTGCAGCGAATGTAAACGCAAGAACTATACGACGACAAAAAACCGCAAGAACATTCAGGGTAAGCTCGAAAAGAATAAGTATTGCCCCTTCTGCCGTAAAGAAGTTCTGCATAAAGAAACAAAAGCAAAATA
>DFDV01000040.1:0-3717 GCA_002369025.1 Treponema sp. UBA3819
AATGACATAATCTGTGATAATGTAAAGTGAAATGCGTCCAGGTGGCGCGTGGGAGAAAAAAATGATTGATGAATCAGCTATGGATAAAACTTTGGGGGCAACGCTACCAATCCTTTTGCGGAACAAGGTTTCAGAAATTCCAAATTACACTCTGCAGGCAGTTAAGAATAAAAGTGGTGTCTTTGTGCGCTACAGTTATTCCCAGGTGTATCAGCATGTAATCGAGCTTGCATCTTCGCTTAAAAAAATGGGGGTGAAAAAGGGGGACCATATTGGTCTGATTTCGGATAACCGCCGCGAATGGCTGATTACGGATTATGCCCTGCTGTCTTTGGGGGCGGCTGATGTTCCCCGCGGATGTGATTCAATGGGTGTTGAAATCCGCTTTATCTTAAATTTTGCAGACTGTAAAATCTCTTTTTTTGAAAATGCAAGACAGCTTCAGAAGGTTCTGGAAAAAATAGAGGAAGTGCCTCAGTTAAAGACTGCAATTCTTTATGACCATCCCGATGAAAAAACTCTGGCTCAGGCAAAAGAAGCGGGAATTGAAGTCATAAATTATTCTCTTCTGGAAAGTGAAGGCACGGCGGTCACAAAAGAAGAATGGCTCGACATAGAAAAGGGGATGGAAGAGATTCAGCCTGATGATGTTGCTACCATTATCTTTACTTCCGGTACGACAGGCCTTCCCAAAGGTGTTCAGCTGACTCATGACAATTACATCGCCCAGTGTGAAGTGGCCCACAAGGTTCTGGGGCTTATGCAGCCCGGAGATATCTGGCTCACGGTTCTTCCCATCTGGCACAGTTTTGAGCGCGCCTTCTGCTACATGGTTATCGGCCTGAAGGGTGGCTTTGCCTATTCAAAACCGATTGCTTCCGTCATGCTGCAGGATATGGCTCTGGTTCAGCCTCAGTGGATGAACGGTGTTCCCCGTCTTTGGGAAGCGCTTGCTCAGGGGCTTTTCCGCGAGGTGAAGAAACAGGATGCCATTCACAAGAGCGCATTCTACAATTTTGTTGCAATCGGAAAACTCTACTATAAATTTAAGGAAAGGGTCTGTGGACTTCGCTGCCGCTATCACTGGTATCCCCGTTTTCTGGATGTGATTATCGGAATTATTCCTTTCTGTCTTCTCTGGCCTTTCCATAAGCTGGGCGAAATGGTGGTCTACAAGAAGATTCTTGCAAAATTCGGTGGAAAATTCCGTGCGGCTATTTCTGGTGGTGGTGCCCTTCAGCCTGAAACTGAGGCTTTCTATCACGCAATCGGATTCAAACTGCTGGAAGGCTACGGTATGACGGAAACCGCCCCAGTCATTTCTGTTAAAAATTCAAAGAAACCCCGCAGTAACAATGTCGGATGGGTATTCCCCAGTCTGGATGTTAAAGTTGTGGCAGAGAAAGACGGTCAGGTGGTCGATGAGACTCCCCTAAAGCCCGGAAAACGCGGTCTCATTATGGTAAAGGGCCGTCAGATTATGAAGGGCTACTACAAGCGTGATGATTTGACTCAGGCTGTCATCGACAAGGACGGCTGGCTCAACACTGGTGACCTGGGCATGATTAGCTATGATGAGGAACTTAAAATTGTTGGCCGTGCAAAGGATACCATCGTTCTGCTGGGCGGTGAAAATATTGAGCCTCAGGTAATCGAAAAGGCTGTAAACGCTTCTCCCTACATTGAGCGCACTGTTGTAGTTGGACAGGACAAAAAGTATGTTGCCGCCCTTATCGTTCCAGATCAGCAGAATGTCCTTGCCTATGCGGAAGAAAACAATATCGTCTACGACAACTATGAGGAACTTCTGGAAACAAATGAAATTCAGAATATGTTCCGCACGGAAATCGACGCTCTGGACAATGCAAAGACAGGCTTCCGTACCTGCGAGCGTATCTTTAAGTTCGTGCTGCTGACAAAGCCCTTTGAAATCGGTGTTGAAATCAACGCAAAGCAGGAACTTATGCGCCACAAAATCGTATCCCTCTACAAAAAAGAATATAATTCACTCTTTGACTGATAATCAGACACAAAGTAATCCCTGATGGAATTCCTGCCGATAATCAATAGATGAAAAAGTCATTTTTTCTATTGACGGCAGGTTTTCTCATTTTTGCAGCTCTGGAACCTCTTCAGGCTTTCGGGCAGGACAATGGCATAACTTCATCTGGTAGCAGTGACTCCTCCCCAGCGTCCCTCTCATCTGCCGGGGTAGAAGAACTTAAGGTGAGCGATGACATTCCTGATCTGCTTGCGGGCGTCTGGCAGGGAAAAGACCGGCTCGTCCTTTTTGGAAAAGATGGCAATGAGTCTGCGGCTGTCCTCCGGGTCTTTTATGCCTGGTACAATGACAGGGCTGCGGAGCCGGCTTCCTACGCTGAATACAGCACCCGCGACAGAAACAATACCACGAGCCGCAGGGCAGAGCATATTGAAATCAAATGCATAACGCTTGCAGAAAATGAATCTCACACAGCAGGCGCCTATGAACTGCGGGTCTTGTATCCCGGAGAAAAAGCCTATGCCTATGTGCCCGTTGCGGTTATCGGTGGAAATATCTATCTTGATTTTCTGGTAAAGGGGGCTGCCTCGGAAGTGGACAGGCAGCATGTTCTGACCAGCATTTCCAAATCGACAGACGAAAGGGGCGGGATGACGGAAAATCTGAATCTTGAAGGCTTCTGGCGTGACTGCGGAGCGGCTTCCGGTCTTCTTGTTTCTCCGCCTTATATCAAAAAAGAACGCACAGGCTACTATTTTTACGACAATTCCTTCTATCATATACGCTACTGGGAAACGGATATGCCTTACTCCTATGCCAAGGCGGGATTTACAGACGGCGACAAGTCTTTTGTGGTGGATAAGTATGTCCGCTCGGCGGGAAAAGTCTATACCTGCTGCACCGGTCGCCGTACTCAAATCAGGAACATTCAGAAATCCTCGGATCTTCCGTCGACTTGTCTTTTTGATTCTGACGGAGTTATCTGTGCCTTTGGTTCACCATATCTTGTCCGCGTAGACGGAAGCCGGAAGCGTGAAGATTTGCAGCGGATGACGGATGAGACAAATGCAAAGCGAAAGCCACCGCAAAAGCCTCCCTTCCCGGTAACATTTCCCAATGTCCGCTGGCCAAAGTATGAAGAGCTGGAACTCTACAATCCGGACACCTGGAACAGACGCAATATAGATGTAGGAAAGTAATTGTAAAAACCGATTTTATAAGGTAGGATAAAAAAAAATGAGCACAGAAGATTCTTTTATATATGGTTCTTTTGAAGCCCCGGATACGCCGGTCCGCAAACATCGCATGGGGGCTCTGGTAAAGCGCATTGTTATTGTCCGCCCGGATGGTTCCAGATATGTGGTCATCAAGCGCGTATCTCAGAATCTTATCCCTGAATCTCCCTCCGTAGAAGCAAAGAATCTTGCCGGCGACAAATCTTTTGTGCCTGAATTACCTTTAGGCGAAAGCGGTAGCTTTGAATCTGTGCGCATGACCATGCCGGAGCCTGATTTTGGTGATGATGTATCTGCTGATTCCCTGCATTTTGACCAGTCTGCTGCATCTTCTGTGACTGCAGAAAAAAAAGCAGAAAAAGAGCGTATCAAGGCAGAAAAAAAACGAATCAAGGCAGAAAAAGACGCCAACCGCATCCCGCACCCAATCGGTGCAAAACTCATCGCCATTATTTCTGCCATGGTCGTCATTGCCTTAGG
>DFDV01000040.1:3774-15880 GCA_002369025.1 Treponema sp. UBA3819
GGCGTTACCTATCTGGTGTCATATTTTGTTTCCCAGGACGTCCGCACCAGCGCAGAAGAAAACAACCTTGCCATTAACAGCCGTACTGCATCCGACACAGAAAACCGCATCAACACAACGGTCTCTTCTGTGGGCATGTTCCTGGATCTGCTTACCGCCGCCGGAGAAAACGAAACGGAAGTCCGCTCTGTAGAAAATATGTTCTTTGACCGCAATAAATCGGTGGCGGCGGTTTATCTTCCCGTATCAAAACGGCTTTTTGTGAATACGGCCTATTTTGTCTCCCGCGAACTGGAAAGAGAAAATGCCTTCGCTTATTTTGCGCAGGAAAATGAAGCGATAGCCCGTGCTCAGGATGGTTCTTTTGAACTTCTGAATGCATCCGTATTCTTTAATGCTCCCCTGCTGACCCTCATGTATCCTTTCTCTCTGACAGGTTCAAGAGATAATGCCGCAGCAGTTCTTTTTTCTACGGAAGAATTGGGCGAAAGTTTTTCATCGGGCAGCGTGAATCAGTCATTTTTTGTAAACAACGAAGGCGTCGTGCTTGTTCACAGCGACATGGAACTGATGATGCAGGCGGCAGACGTGAACAAGATGACTATTGTCAAAACCATGCTGGAAAGTCCCTCCAATAATGCCCAGATTACCTACCTGGATGAAAATGGAGAAGAATATATCGGTGCTTTCCGCAAACTGAGCATCGGAAACGGCGGCGTCATCACAACGGTAAAGACTTCAGTCATTCTGGAAGGCGTTAATGCAACCACCCGGCGAAACGTCTACATTACCATTGCAATTCTTGCCCTTGCAATCATGATTATCTACTTCTTCGCAAAATCCCTCAGCGTTCCCCTTAAGCAGCTGACTGCGGTTGTAAACGAAATCAACAGCGGAAACTTCAATACGGAACTTTTTGGCGAACTCAAGCATAAGTCAAAGGATGAAATAGGCGTTCTGATAAAAAGTACCCGGAACGAGAGGGAAATCCTTAATACCTTTACCAAACTGACCAACAAGGGCGTAACCCAGGCTATCATCAAAAAAGCCATCGACTTTGAACCCCACCTGAAGGATGTTACAATTTTCTTCAGTGATATCCGCGGCTTTACCGCCATTTCTGACGGATTTAAAAACCGCTTTGGCGAAAAATCTGCAGCAGAAATCATCAGCTTCCTCAACGACTACATGAGCCGCATGGTTACCTGTATCACAAAAACAGGCGGAACGGTAGATAAATTTGAAGGCGACGCTATTATGGCGGCATGGGGTGTGCTCAGAAACGACAGCCTGGACTGGGAACAGATGAGCGAAACTTCCGAAAGCCGTGCCCAGGCAAAAGAAGCCCACGACAAATATGTGCGTGATGATGCCCTGAGTGCCATTACCTGCTGTATCGCCATGCGCTATTCTCTGATGAAGTACAATAAGGATGCCGAAGCCTTCTCAGAAGCCCATAAAAATGAGCCTCTTGCCCAGTACAAACCCCATATCAGAATCGGTGCCGGTCTGAACAGCGGACGCGCTACGGTTGGCTTTATGGGCAGTTACGACAAGATGGAATTTACTTCAATCGGAGATGCGGTAAACTTTGCAAGCCGTACCGAAGCGTCAAACAAGCCCTGTGGAACCGATACCCTTATCACCCAGGACACCTATGACATCTTAAAGCATGATTTTATCCGCTGTGAGGAAAATAATTACACCCTTACGGCAGAAAATGAAAAAAATGAAATTATAGTAGAGCAGATTCCCGTTGAATTTGAGGTCAAGGGAAAGGGAAAACAGCATTTCTACGGCGTGGTGAACATGCCGAATTTCAGTATTGCTGAATTCTTTGCAGATGACCCCACTTTTGAACTGGATGAAGACTGCGAAAAATGTGTTGGACCAAACGGACCGCGTACGCTCAGCGAGATGCGGAAACTGCTTGGCATTGCAGAACCGGATTTCGGACAGGTGAACCTGGATGCAGAAGAAAACAAAATTCAAGTCGCCAATCCGTGATTTTCTGGTTGTCCTCAGCTGTCTGGGAACGGCGGTCTTTTTTACCTATCTGTTCTGGAATGATTTGAACAGGTCTTCTTACCGTACCGACAAGGACACCATTGCGACTATTTCATTTAAGAATAAGATTGCTCAGCGAAAATTTTCTGACCGCGTAGTCTGGGAAAGAGTCAATCAGAATGCACCCCTTTATGACGGTGATATTGTCCGTACGGCAGATTTGTCTTCTGCCATCATTCATTTTAAAGACGGAACCACCCTTGATATGTCTGAAAACACCATGGTTCAGATTTACTACAGCGAAAACGGACTTCAGGTTGCCGTAGGAGGTGGTGACATTCAGGTGGATTCTGCGGCTGACTCAAAAGTTGCCCTCAAACTGGAAGACGGTTCTACGGTCAATGTGGATGCAGGTGCCAGCCTTGCCGCCAAATCAGACGCAAGCGGTGCAAAAAGCCTGGAAGTTAAGAGCGGTTCTGCCCAGATTACCACGGAAACTGGCGCCCGGGCGGAAATCGCTTCCGGTGAATCTGTCAGCGTGGAAAAGGGTGGCGAAATCACCAGAAAGCCCCTTACCGTTACATCCCTTCCCAAGGAACTCAGGCTTTTGAACATCAGGCATGAGCCCATTCCCGTTCGCCTGGACTGGACCCGCTCTGATGACTCTGACGCAAAAGTTGTCGTTCAGACTTCACATACAAAAGATTTTGCCAGTCTGGAAAGCGAACGTAAAGTTTCATCTTCCGGAACTGAACTCAAAGTGAAAAGCGGGGTAGTCTACTGGCGCGTTTTCTCTGAAGATGCCAGGGAAATGGCTGTTGAAGGAAAAATCACCGTAGACTTAATCGACCGCATTCTGGCCCAGTCTCCCGCTGAGGGTGGAGAATACCGCTATCGTTCTTCACTGCCTCGCATTAATTTCCGCTGGACGGGCAATAATTTTGCTGACTACTACCGCTTTGTCATTTCTACAACGCCAGACATGAAGGGCTCACCCATTGAACTGGAAGTGCAGGATACCTTTGTCTCTCTGGATTATCTTGAGGAAGGAAATTATTACTGGCAGGTAACGCCATACTATTCCCTCAACAACATCGGCTACGAAGGAGCAAGCGCACCGCGGGGCTTTACCGTCATCAAAAACGACGAAATCCGTCCGCCGGAACTTACCGTGCCAGCCGCAAATACCCAGCTTACCTACCGCAGCAATCCCACAGTCAATTTTGCATGGAAGAGCGAAATCAAAGACGCTTCCTATATGCTGACCGTGGCAAAAGACCCGGAATTTAAGCAGATTCTCTTTGAGAAAGAAACAGATGAAACCCGCCTCAGCCTTGAATTCCCCGGAAAGAGACTTGACGGCAGCTATTATTGGAAAATCCGCCGGACTTCTTCTGAACCTGATGACCTTAAGCCGGAAAGTGCTGTCCGTTCCTTTACCCTTGCAAAATATCAGCCTCAGGAAAATAAACTTCTCTATCCGCCGGAAAATTTCAGTGCGGAACAGGCAAAAATGGCTGCCTCCCGGTTTATGTGGAAACTTGGAGACGATTACAAAAACGGCGAAAAATCTCTCTTTCAGATTTCCACAAAAGCGGATTTTTCTTCTATCGTAAAAGAAAGCGAACTGGACGGCACAAGTACAGATAATATCATTCTGGAAGAAGGCAAATATTACTGGCGCGTTGGTGCCCGCCTTGCAGACGGCTCAACCGAAGGCTTTACTCCTCCGCGTTCCTTTATCGTCCTGCAGGAACTGGATATGCCCAGATATCTTTCTCCCCGGGCCGATGCAGAACTTATCGTTCACAGTAATTCTCCTGTAACAATAACATGGACAGAAGTCAAAGGCGCGGATTACTACAATGTCCGCCTCTACAACCATAAAGACCAGCTTGCGGCGGAAAATCCTGCCGTAAAGGGAACCCGCGCAAGTTTTGTTCTGCCTCCTGACACTTATACCTGCCGCATTCAGGCGGTTGCCGCAGAATCAGAATTTTCTGCCCAGCGCAGTGGCAGTGCAAATGTCCTTGCCTTTAGCGTCCGCAATCCTGCGCCTGTCATACAGAACCTGCCCCTTGCAAATGCAAGACTGCCTGGCCTTAGCGTTCTCAGAAAGCCAGTCACATTCAGCTGGGAAAGCGGCAGAGACAAAGCCGCCTCCTACGAATTTGTCCTGAGCAAAAAACAGGCGGACGGCACAAGCCGGGTAGTGGAACGCATTGCAACCGGCAGCAAAGAGTCTGTCTCTGTGGGCAGACTTACCCAAGGCTCTTACACATGGCAAATTCTTGCAAGCACTGCCACAGGCTTCCCCGTAAATTCCCTTATCCGTGAATTTACAATTGAGCCCGTACCTGAACTCAACAGGCCCACACTTCTTGCGCCTGCAAACCGTCTGGTAATGGACGGCCAGTATCTGCGCAAAAACCGCAATATCCTCTTTACCTGGCAGGCGGTGGAAGGTGCTGGTGAATATAATTTTGCCCTCTATCGTAAAGGCCCCGGAAAATCCCTTATCCCGGTTATGACTGAACGCGGTCTAAAGGGAAACAGCCTGCGCCTTAAAGATTTGTCTCTGCTTGATGTGGGCGAATTTGTCTGGAATGTTACCGCCTACCGTTATGCAAAAGACGGATTTGAGGAACAGCACAGCCGCGTTTCCAGCAGTGAGTTTAAGATTTCATTTGATGAGCCGGATAAAATTCAGACGATAAAACCCGGAAGGATGTATGCCGAGTAAAAAGAGTATTTTTTCTACAATAAAATATTCTCTTTTTTGCGCGATTTTTGCCCTGTGCGTCCTTCCTTTGTCCTCAGCGGATTTTTCCCAGCGTCTGGAATGGAAGTCAGATAAAAACGTTTTTGAGTACAAGGTGGAAGTCCAGCCGTCCTCTGGCAACCTCAAGACTTTTACCACGGAAAAAAATTATGTCGAGTTTTCCCTTCCTGCGGGCAAGTACCGCTACCGTATTCATGCCTATGACTTTTTGGGCAGGGAAGCCCGTGTAAGCGACTGGATGGATTTTGAAATCCTCAAGGCCAGCACCCCGGAGATAAAGCTGCCGCAAAAAAGCGTAGACCTGGGTTCTGACAGTAAGACGCTGGAAATGCCTGTCACCATCTCTGACGTTACGGGTGCTACTTCCGTTGAGCTGGTGAACGAAGAAACAGGCAAGGTGATAAAGGGAGTCCTGGTGGGCGTTGGCTCTACGGCAATCGGTTCAGAAGTGGCGCGGGCAAGCATGGCGCAGTTTAAGAACGTGCCCGAAGGCTCATGGAAACTGCGCGTAACAAATCCCTCTGGACTGGCAAGCGAGTCTCCCGCCTTTAGCGTTGTAGACCGCCCGCGCATTGTTAGGGCAGAGGAGGCTGCTACAAAAAAGGCAGAAAAAGAAAGACAGGCTGAAGAAAAGGCTGCCGCAAAAGAAGCGGAAAAAGTTGCAAAGGAAGAAGAAAAACAGCGTCAGGCTCAGGAAAAAGAACGCCTGGCCCGGGAGAAAAAGGCAGAGGAAGAACGCCTTGCTGAAGAGAAAAAAGCGGAAGAAGAACGCCTGGCCCAGGAAAAAAAAGCGGAAAAAGAACGTCTTGCAGAAGAAAAAAAAGCAGAAGAAGAGCAGAAATCTGCTGAAAAAGCCCGGAAAAAGGCTGAAAATCTGGCGAAAAGAATATATAATGATACTAAGTATGTTACTGTCTCAGGTGGAGCAGGGGCAGCGGGAATCCTTTCTGGCGGCTTAGCGGATTACAGCGACAATCGTTTTGTACTTCCGGCCTTTACCGCACGGATTGATGCCTTGCCCATCCACTGGGGAGAAAAAAATAAACTGGGTTTTGAACTTTCAGCGCAGTATGAAACGTTCAAGATGTCAGATAATTACTATAATACAGAACTGATGCTGATTGGCGGAGATTTGTCCCTGGTCTATCGCAGGAATTTTTCTCCAACAAAACGCTGGTTCTGGCAGATGAAGGCAGGTGGCGGCGTAACTTTTGTTCATAAAACTGTTACCTATCCAAAGGACGGAGAAAAGAGAAGTGAAGATGGCGATAACCTCTTCTTCTATCCGAACATAAGCGGCGGGCTTTCTTTGGGATATATTCCTGTAAGTTTTCTTTCGATTGAAGCGGGACTTGATCTTTCTCTGATTATGATACCGGATATGACCTCTATACTGGTCATGCCATATCTTTGTCTGGGATTCAGACTGTGATTGTGGGATTGCTGATGAAAAAATCTTTTGGTCTGTTGGCAGTATTAGTATTCCTCACCACACTTTTCGCCGGCTGCGAGGCCCTGTATAACGGTGACCTCAAGGGTTCGCTGGATAAAGACCTTCATACAAACTATACCTTTTACTACGACAATCCGGACACAAACGAAAGCGCAGAAAATTCAGTCCAGTCATATAAAATCGGCTCCACAAGAAGCGCAAAAGATTTTCCCTCCCTTACGCGCCATGGCTATCACATTGTCGGCTGGAACTACCTGCGCAATCCCCTTACCAAGAGTGCTGACTGTCCAAAAACCATTTTTCTGGATACGGACGGCTATGTTACATCTTTTACGGTTACTCCCCAGCCGGCATTTCTTCTTGCTGTCTGGCAGGCGGGAGACCCTGAGCCTGAAGTAGATCCTGAGAAAACCTACTTCACTGTTACTTACATAGCAAGAGACGGCACTACAGTGCTGGGCAAAAGGACTGTTGAAAAAGGAACTGCCCCCGGTCAGCCGGGATTTGAGCAGACGGACGGAGACTATTCCTTTGTCGGCTGGTATTTGGAGCCTGAATGCAAGTCAGTCTTTGACGTATATACACAGACCGTTGACCAAGACCTTACGCTTTACTCAAAATGGTCGGTCATGCGAACGATTACCTTCCATAAAAATGACGGCTCTGACGAAAAGGCTGTGGATAAGGCGGCGGAAGGAGAGCCATACACCTTGCCCGCATACACCACGCTCTTTACGAGCAGTCCAGACGGCTACTACTTCCTGGGCTGGGCTCTTTCTTCCGGCTCAAAGACAGCCGATTATCATGAGGGCAATCCCTATTCACCTGTTACCGGCAACCTGCATTTCTACGCAGTCTGGACTAGCCAGTATTACACCGTACACTTTGTAAATACCAACCCGGATATCTCCGAAGTGGCTGAAGTTCGTGTTGCAGCAGACTCCTTTGGTAACCTTAAGTCTCTCTACGAAATGAACGTGGCCTTTACGGTACCTGAAAATCATGAATTCTACGGATTTACAATAGATCCGGCTGCGACAGAGCCCGACGGAAGTCTCCTGTCTGACAGACAGTTCACCGACGACCTTACCGTCTATGTTCTCTGGAAGGCTTACAATCCTGACGCATCCGTCTATACCATCACCTTTATCGGAAGGGACGGTACTACCGTAATCAATACCCAGAAGGTCAGGGCGGGCGAAAAGATTCAGTACTTTGACTACGACAAATCTGACGGAGAATATGAGTTCTTTGGCTGGTACCTTGACTACGGCACCTGGAATGAATGGATTTATCCTTATGATGAGCCGCCTGAAAAAGACCTTGTCATCTATGGCCGCTGGGAAAGAGTCCGTCATATCATCTTCCATCTTAATGACGGCAGACCGGATATTGACGGGCAGACAAGGGGTAAGATGAGCGCTATCTACGGAAGCGACGTCTCTGTCTGGAATATAACTAACTACGGCTTCTCAGATTATCTGCAGGAAGGCAAGTACTTTGTAAAATGGAACACCAGGGCGGACGGCTCTGGCACGGACTATTTTATGGGCGATACGATTGAGAACTTTACGGAAGATCTGGACCTCTATGCCGTCTGGACAAGCGACTATTGTACTGTCACCCTGATTAACTCGGTAAACCTAACGGAAAAACTTGAAAAGAAAGTGGGCAGAGGCTCAAAACAGCGTCTGGGCGACATTTATTGGCAGGCGACTGAATATGGCAGCAAAGAAATCTTTACCACTCCAGACAAGTATTTCCGCACAGGCTATGCAAAAACGGCAGATGCCACTGAAAACGATTCCGTCTCATGGTCGACCATTGCTATCACCGAAGACCAGACCTGGTATCAGCTTTGGGGAATATATGTCAGAACTCATTACGGCTGGTACCATGGCGGTGATACCTCAAATGAAGCAGGCTTGCTTCTGACCTACTTCTATGGTGAAGAAATTACTGATCCTGTTGCGAAATTTGTGGAACATCCCAGGCGTGAACATTACACCTTTACTCGGTGGTATAGTGACCGCGAATGTACTACGCCTGCAACATTCCCGCTTTCTGTTTCTGATGCGGTCAAAGATGAGTACGACAACTATTATCTTCACCTGTATGCAGGCTGGGAAGTAGAGAAATTTAATGTGAACTTTGGTTATTACCTGCCTGATTCAGGTCTCTATACCGATTACGCAAGCCAGGAAGTGGAATACAATGAAAAGGCTGTTAAACCGTCTCCAGACCCGGCGGAAGAGGGCTATATCTTTGAAGGCTGGTATGCAGATTCCGGCTGTCTCCAGCCTTTTGACTTTGAGAACACAAAGATTACCTGCGATACTTCAGCGTATGCCAAATTCAGGCTGGACCAGAATATCTATGTGGCAGAAAATGGTGATGACCAGGCAGATACAGATATTCAGACCTTGCGCGGTTCAAAAGAACATCCTTTTGCAAGCCTTTCACGCGCCCTGAGTCGAATCAAATCGTACGCATCAAAAGGAATTACAAACCTTGAATGGACTGTACATGTAAGCGGAAACGTTCCTTCCATAACGATAATTGACAATATTTCTTCTGTCAGCCGTCTTACCATTACAGGCGAAAGCGGGGCAGTCCTTACAGGCGATAGCGATGGAGACGGCACGGGAGACGGCACGGTACTTTCTGTGAATACAGATGTGCCCGTAACGCTTACAAATCTGACCATTACAAAGGGTAATGGAATTGGCGCCGGCGGTCTTTATGTCGGCTCATTTGCAAATGTCAGACTGGGAGAAGGCCTTGTCATTACCGGCAACAAGACTTCAGATACAAGTGTCTATAGCGGTGGCGGCGTCTACAATGACGGCCTTCTTACTGTCTCCGGCGCAACAATTTCCAATAACGAAGCAAAGAACGGCGGCGGTATCTACATACATAGTGGCAGCGTAACTCTAACGAACAATGCAATCATTCAGAAGAATGTGTCAGTCAGTGGCGGAAGCGGCATTTATGTGAATGGGGCAACGCTCGCTCTGGAAGACGGCTCTATTACAGAAAATGAAACAACTGATATTGGTGATGGTCATGGCGTATATCTGGCTTCCGGTTCTGTCTTTACCATGACAGGCGGCACTATTTCTAAAAATAACTATACGGCTAATATTACTCCCAGCCAGGGTACTGCACTTGGTGGCGGCGTATTTGTTGAAAACGGTGCTGCCTTTACCATGCAAGATGGAAGTATTGAACAGAATAACGGCTTCTCTGGTGGTGCCGTCTATACCTTTGGAACCTTTACCATGTCTGGCGGTACGCTTGATTCCAACGTGCTGAAGCGTGAATCTTCAGTAACTGGAACAAATGCTGTTGAAGTCGGTGCCGGCGGACTCTTTACCATGACTGGTGGAAGCATTGTTTCTTCCTTTACAAGTCCGTCCAGTACCTCTGCCGGAGCTGTAAACATATATACCCCCCAAAGTGCGTATCGCCCAGGAACAGGTGAGGGACGCTTTGTAATGACAGGCGGAAGTATTTCTGGAATTACTGCTCAGCATGTAATCCAGCTTCACGGAGATGGTCCTTCTAGTACAAATAAGGCAGTATTTGAAATGTCAGGCGGTACTATCAGCGGATGTAGGTCAACGAGAACTGGATCCGTATATGTAAACAGAGGAACCTTTACCATGACTGGCGGCACAATAAGCGGATGTACGGCAAGTAGAGGCGGTGCGGTATACCTTGAATCAGGAAGCTTTAACATGGGCGGAGCTGCCTCCATTCCCTGTTCTGGCACCGAAAATAATAATGATGTCTATCTGGCAAGCGGCTGTTATATCACCGTGGATGATACGTTAAGCGCAGAAACACCTGTTGCAACGATTACTCCTTCAGGTTATTCAACATCAACAAAGGTGCTTTCCGGTTCTGCCATTGGAAACGAATACAGTAAGTTTGCCGTTACACCAAATGGCAGTGATTCCTATATAATCAATAATACAGGCTATCTGGCTCTGCCACAGGCACCCCTTAATGTAAGTGTAACACTCCCTGAATACTCACAGATTCCGGTAACGATGACTAAGTCTGACCAGACCGTAAACTTTACCATTGACGCAGCGGACGGAAGCTGGTTTGACTTTGCCTGGGTATTTGACGGAGAAGCGGTAAGCAACTACACTGAAAATTCCGGGGCAAAACTGGGCTCATCCGCTGCATCCCTTACAGTATATGCAAATACCCTTGTAAAAGGCCTGTATGATGTTGAACTTACGGCAAAGCATACAGTAAATGGCGTGGAAGAAAGCGTGTCCTACTTTGCGCAGGTGCGGGTAGAATAGGAGAGTGAGGAAGATGTTCGCAAAACATGTCTTGAAGCTAAAAACAATTCTCACAATGCTGCTTGCCATGCCCCTGATTTTTGTCAGTCTGTCCTGCAATTCTGACGACAGTGACTATGTCTCTGCAAGTGGGGATGAAGCCCGCCTTTCTCTTTCCATTTCTTCTTCTGACGAAAGTCTTTCACGCGCTCTTTCAAATGACGGTGCCGCCCGGGATATTGTGCCGGAAGATGATATCCTTTCCCTGGGCAGTCTGAGCCTGACAGGCGCACGGGCGGGTGGGGCAGAGCAGACTATAGCCACCGGGAACAGCCTTTCTGAATTTACCGCCGCACTTGCAGAAAAAACAATTAGTACCGGTTCATGGAACTTTACCCTTACCGCAGTGCTGAACGGCGTAACCTATGAGGGAACGAGCGGCAGTGTTCAAATCAAAGTTGGTACAAACGCCATTTCAATTACCCTTGAAGAGCCGTCCGGCTCCTATTACGGCGGCATTTCACTCGCAATTTCCTACAGCGGAAGCGCAAGCCGTGTGACCGCAAAGATTACATCTGCAGACGGAAGCACAACAGTCTGCCCGGAAGAAGACCTTTCTCTTGCCACCGCCGGAAAAATCACCTACACAAAGGCACAGAATGATGCCGGTCAGCGTATTCCTTCCGGCAAGTATCTGGTAACCGTCACCTTTTACGGCGGAGACGACCAGTCGCTCCTCTTGAATACCTACCGCGAATTTGTGCGCATTGTTCCCGGCAGAACCAGCTCTGCCCAGCGGGATCTGGACTTAAACGAAGTTTACACCATTACCTATTACGATGTGGACGAAAGCGGAAGTACAAGCGTAATAGACGGCACAACCGTAACCTTTGCCTCAAGTGCTCCGGCACAGTTTTCCCGGCGCAGCGCATTCAGCCTTCCGCTTCCCGCCAAGCCGGGTTATGTTTTTGAGGGCTGGTACAAGGATGCCGCCTGCACGGACGGAAATGAAATCACTCAGATTGCAAAAGGCACGGTGCAGAACATGGCGGTTTATGCCAAGTGGAAGGAAGTCCGCTATGCCGCCATTACCGATGAAAGCGGAGTAACGACTGCCTATAAAGACTGCGCTTCTCTTGTGGACGCCATAAAAAACGCCACGGGAAACATTGAACTGGTCCTCTATGACACTGTGACGACAGCGGATTTGGGAAAAGCGGCCACCCCAGATACTATTATCAATGCCATTAAAGGAACTGGCGCGGACACCCTTGCCCTTGTGGTGGATCAAAACGCCGGTCTTGCCCTGCCAGTATCCGCAAATAGTTTGTTTTCCGGCTGCTCTAAACTTGTTTCGGCAGATTTGCGAGGACTGGATACATCTTCTGTAACGATTATGCAGTCTATGTTCTTCGGCTGTTCATCTCTTGCATCAATTGATTTAACCGGGCTGAATACATCTTCTGTAACGACTATGAAGTCTATGTTCTCCAGCTGTTCAGCTCTTGCATCAATTGACTTAACCGGGCTGAATACATCTTCCGTAACGACTATGAAGTCTATGTT
>DFDV01000211.1 GCA_002369025.1 Treponema sp. UBA3819
CCGCTGGAATCAGTCTGCAGGGTAACATCAGGACAGTAAAGTAAATCACCATACCATTGCACTTTGCCTGCAGAAAAAGTTGTGCCGGAAATGGTGGCGGCGGGAATAAGGCTTCCGTAGCCAAAACGCCGGCTCAGCTCGGAAGTCAAAAGCCCCTGCATCTCAGGGAATGATAAAAAGGCAGTTCCGGGAATTTTTTCTATACGAACAGACATGTTTCTTCTTCCTGGGGAATGCCGTCACTGTCTATGTCTGCTTTTTCTTCGTACAACTGTTTTACATATTTTTCAAGGCGACCGGTATCAGGAGAACGCAAAACAGAAAAACCTATATCTGTAGTGCCGTCATCTTCTTTTGTCCATTCAGGATGAGCCATGAGTACCAGTTCTTCTGTGGGAAAGCGGGACAAACGGACATGCAGTTCATAATCATTTTCAAGATTGACATTCACAGGAACATCAAAATGAACTTTACAGCCGTTCATACTGATATCATCAAGAATCCCGCTCACTGGTCCTAAATCTTCACATTCAATACGGCCAAAATCTTCAAAACGGGTATTCTTACGCAATTCGGTCTGCATGGAAACAGTATGAAACAAAGACAAAAATAGGTCAAGTTACCCCGGCAGGCTTCCGGCAGCCTGTCAGTCTTTTACGCAGAGGACTTTACGGGTTTCATCAATGCCGGAGCCGACCACACGCACAAAGTAGAGTCCCCTTGCAACTGAAGAGCCGCCTGTATTGGAACCGTCCCAGCGGTAGTAATGACTTCCGGCAGAAATGTGACCGTGTTCCAGCTGCTGAACGATATTTCCGTCAAGCGTCATTACATAGACATTCAAAAAGCCTGCTTCCGCCATATCAACCTGGATGACAGTCTGTTCCCGCTGGTTCACATCGATAACATTGTTCATAATGGTTACGCCGCCCCTCTGCTTCTGCACATCCTTGAATCTGAAAGACCACAAGTCAAGCAGGGGCATTGCTTTTGCAGAAACTTTCGGCATGGAAAGTGCGTAGAGGGGAATCTTTCTGGAACCGTCTCCGTCAATATCAACCAGAATGTCATTTCCTGAGCTGTCCTGGATTTTAAATATGAACTGAACTTCATCTTTTGCCTTCCAGCCATAGTAATCCGTTTGAGACGCTTTGTCGGCAGCGTTGATAAGAGTGAAGTTATACAGGAGCCCTCCAGAATCTTCCACAGGCTTTCCCTCTGCGCTTTTTTGGGGAGCATCATTGTAAGAAGTGGCCAGGCTTTCCAGAGCAGCGGTCAGCCAGACACGCCAGTCTGTTCCCAAAAGACTGTTCACCACATTACTCTTCCATGTTGATTTGATGTCAGCCTTGAGGTCAGGAATCAGGAGGGCTTTTTCGCCATTTTTGACAGGCTGGCTTTTTCCCTGTCCATCCCGTCCACCGATAAGCTGAACCTGCAGGGTAATGTCCGATTCTGCACGAAGCCTGTCCTGAGAGTCTGCCGTAAAATCACGGACAGTTGATGAAGCGACCTCTTCCGTTCGGGCATAAACAGGCTGCACCACATTCAGGGCAAAATCACTCAGGGCATGGAAATGCTTAACAGAAGGAGCCTGCAGCAATTTGATATAGACGGACATTCCGCTGAGATCTTCCAGACTGATATTTTTTGAAAGATGCAGATAGAGAAGCGTATAGCCATCATCCTCTGCCACAAAATCCATACGGTTTATCTGCCAGTCTGTCTGAATGCAGGATGACTCTGTCGCAGGATTTCCACCGGCGGTGATAAAGTAGATGTTCTGGATGACAAGGGGAACTGCCTCATCGTATTCCGGGCCGGACAAATTTCCCAGGGAAACGCCCTTATAATAGATTTTTCCGGAAAAAAGTGCGTAGATACGGTTATCACCCACGGGAGAAAGCATCATCCTCAGGCTGGGGAGAGGAAGTCCTTCCATAAAGTCCCAGAAGGTATTGTTTCCGCCGTTGACGCTGAGCCGGGCCTGGATTTCTTCAAAGGCAGAAACAGAATCTGATACCAGGGCATAGGAAACATCTGCCTTGTCCACCGGAACATTGATATGCCATACGGATCCGGCAAGCGTACTTTTGAGGGTAACAAGATGATCTTCTTCGCCCTGCACAAAGAACAAGTCCGTAACAGTCTGATTTGTTCCGGCTCCAAAGGAAAGCACTGTATCTTTCCGGCTTACGGAGAATACCGCAAACGTGTTATTGCCGGAGAGACTTGTGTCCGCATTGAATACGGCTGTGGCAAAAGTGTTGCTGCCACTGACAGTCGTATCTGCACCACTAAAAGTCGCCATGGTAAAGGAGTTGTCTCCCGTTATCATCATGTGTCCACCCGTAAAGACCGCTGTGACAAAAGTATTGTTTCCGGAGAGAGTCGTACCCGCGCCACTGAAAGTCGCCATGGCGAAAGAGTTGTCTCCCGTTATCGTCATGAGTCCGCCCGTAAAGACCGCTGTGGCAAAACTGTTGTTTCCGCTTACCGTTTTTCCCTCGCCCGTAAAGGTCGCCGTAGTCGCCGCCATGCAGATGCCTGTGTTTGACCAGTTTCCCGTCACCGTCACATCATCAGAAATGCTGACTCCTGCGGCATTTGCAAAGGAGATGTCTTTTACAGCCTGTCCATTTGTGACAAGGGTCTGCGGGGATGTTCCGCTGAAGAGAAGGCTGTCATCATTGTGGGTGAATGTGCCAAGACTGACATTTCCCCGGCATTCAATCACAGGATTTGGGCTCTTGTCCTCGTCAGTCGTTTGAGCTCCTGTCAGTGTGCCAGCACTTCCCTCATATTGGCCGGCAAAAATAAGTGCCACGACTCCGTCAGCAAGGGCAGGAACAGCAATCGTGCCAGTATTCAAGACCTCCCCTTCAAAGGTGATAAGATTTTCCCCGGAAATTCTTCCTTTGTTGGTCACCTTGCCGTCATACCGCTGCTGGTCTGAAGCATGGACAAAGGCACCTTCTGCCACTGTTACCGCAGCATGAGTTGTCACCTGACCCACTGAAACAGTATCGGAAAAAGTCACGTCCACCGCCTGAAGCGTAAGGTTGTCTTTCGGGCTGCTGGAGGAGTTTACCGGTCCGGAGAAAGTCAGACTGGAAGCAGAAGAAGTAAAGGCTGCCCCGGAAGAAAGAGTCAGATCGTCCCCGTAAAGCTGACTGCCGCTGGTGCTGATATCTGCCCCGACCGTCGCCAGACCACTTACAGAAAAGGCTGACAGTTGTACAAGACTTCCCAGCGCTCCTTCGACAAGGGCGTCCCCGCCGACATACAGACCGCTGTTTCCGTCCACAGTACCGGAGGCTGTATTTTCAAAGCGGCCGCTCACCACGATGTCTCCGCCAAGAGAAACCGCCGCACTTACCCGCAGGTTTGCATAATCCGCATCTGAAGCCGGAGCAAAATCCGTCAGGCTGGCCGAACCATCGTATTCTACCCAGCCATTGTTTGCCGTATCGTTAAGGGGCGCGCTGCTTCCGTCCCGTATGCGGCCGCTGTTCTGATAGTGAACCCTGCCGTGATTGGTAAAAGTGCCGCTTACATTGATATTTCCTGTTCCGCTAAAGGCAAGGCTTGCCTCCGGAGCCAGATCCGAGCCGATGGTCAGCGACTGCAGGGTATATGATGTGGCCGTAACCTGGGGATAGTTTGTCTTTCCGGCAGAGATAGTCACCGTAGAGTCCGTAAAATTTTCCGTACCGGGAACAAATCCCACATTCCAGTTTGCGGCATTATCCCAGCTGCCGTCCACATCTCCTTCCCATTCAAAGGCAAGAGCCGTAAATTTCCAGCCGTTATTGAGAACATTGGAAAGGACCGCTCCGCTGGCAATGGTACTGTTTGTCGTAGAAAAGGCTCCAGGAACTACACTGCCGGCCACTTCCGCAATCTTCACATCATTTCCCACAGAAAGATATTCTCCGGAAAAGCCTGTTTTTGCCACCACAAAAGTACCGCTGCCCGCAAGTGAAATCCGTTCGCTCTCCGTACCTGTCAATTTTAATGCTGCGGGAGTGAGCCCCGTTACTGTCTGACTGCTTCCCGCTCCAAGGGTAAGCATTGTTCCTCCGGTCTCTGCAAGGAAAGTCCCGAATGTGTTGTTGCCAGAAAATATCGTGTCTGCATTGCATAGAGCGGAGGAAAAAGAATTGTCTCCCCCAAGTGTCATGCCACTTCCTTTAAAAATCGCTGAGGCAAATGCAGTACCTGTCGTGCTGTTTCCGCTGACACTGGCATTGTCACCGCTAAAGATAACGGTGCCGCCATTTGCATCAAAGGTGGTGGTAAGGAAATCGACATCTGAGGCAAACGTTGTGGTCTCCTTTGAGGCGGTCAGGCTGCCGTTACTTCCTGAATAGGCTCCAGTAAATGTGGCAGAACCGTTTGAAAGGGTAATAGTGCCCTTGTTCTGCACCGTGCTGGCAAATGTCACAATTCCTCCGCCACCTGTTATCGTGCCTGTGGTCTCGTTGGTGACAGAACCGTTAAAAGTGAGGGGGCTTGCATTTCCCATTATCGTTCCGCTGTTGGTGACTGCACCAGTGTATGTCTGCACTCCGTCCGTTTTGACGACGCTTTTAACAATAATTGCAGGTGCGTCCACTGTAAGGAAGGTAAGCGGATTTTGCGTTCTGTCTCCTACGGATTCTTCAAAGGTCACCGTTCCTGCCGCCCCAATCGAAAGTCCATGGGTAAAGGCTTCATTGCGTCCGTCAGAAAAAATCTTATAGGAAAATGTAATACTTCCCCCTGTTGACTCCAAAGAGGAGTCTCCCGCAGAATCCTTTTCCGCACTGTCGCTTCCATAGAGGGCAAGATAGCCGGTGTAGGACTGGTCGCCTGTAGTAGTGACCGACACTCCGCAGAGGGTAAGCGCATACTCCGGGTCTCCATTATAATCAGTGCCGTTTATCGTACAGGAGAGCGAAGCAAGCGGATTTATCTTTCCCACGTCCTTATGGAATGAGACATAGCCGCCCTGTAGCGTCAGTGCCTTGTTTCCATCAATCGTTTCATCAAAGGCAATCACATGACCTGCCGCACCGACGATTGTGGCTTTATTTGCAAGAGTCACTGGACTTTTAAAGCGGGCATCCCCCTGTATGGTCAGTTCTTCTGTTTCCGTGCCCAGCTGAATTCCTTCTGCCGCCGCAATCGAATAGCCGCCTGCCACACCAAGCGTTCCGCTTAAAATCAATTTATTATAGGAAAGATTTGCAATTTCTCTGACACTTCCACTTCCGTCTCCCGCATAATGCCAGACTCCCCCTTCCGTGACACTTGCCCCCGCAGCAGGAAGCGTTATCGTCTCACTTCCCGTCAAAAGCACCGTGCCGGAACTGGTATAAGTACCTGATGCGGTAAAAGACGCTGAGCCGCGCAAATCAACACTGCCGTAATTGGTAAGGGAAGCCGTAGAAAAACCCAAACCTCCTCCCAGCGTTATTTTTGCCGTATGGGAAGACTCATTGGCGGTGCCCACTGTCAAAGACCTGACAGAATAGGTAATTGCACCGCTAAAAGAGGGGTAGCGGGGTCTGCCGTCAGGAATAAGAATATGACTTTCTGGTGAAGGAAGACTTTTCGGACTCCAGTTTGCCGCCACTTGGGGAGACTCGCTGGCATCTCCCGTCCAAGTATACGTGTAATCCGCAAAAACCCAGTTGACGTTGTTTCCGCCGTCCACATTGTCGTTTTCCGGGGCAGTGGCAGTACTTTTCGCCGTGATGATATTTGTCGCATGGGAATCACTTACGTCCACATACTGCACTGTGGATGTCGCTTCCGTGGTAGTCGGGGCAGAAATATTCCATGCTGTTCCCGGACTTGCACTTTTGAGGGTAATCCGATTGCCACTCGCCCCTGCAAGGGTAAAGGATGAAGAAATCGTCTGACTCGTTCCTGCACCAAAAGTAAGCGTTTTGCCTAGTGTTACCGCTTTAAAGGCATTAAATGTATTTGACCCAGTAATGCTTGTGCTTTCGCCAAAGTCCACATCGTAAAAGACTTGGCTTCCGCTCACCGTTTTTTCAACCCCCTTAAATGAGAGGGCATAATCATTTACCACCAGTCCGCCAGTGGCGTTGCGGTTCGTCCAGTCGCCGTAGACAGAAAATGCCTTTTCACCCGCGGGTGAGGCGTAAAGCGTCAGTGTCGCTCCGTCATCAATGGTAAGATTATTCAGCCATGAATAAGGTTCCGCCGGATTATTGATTCTGAGTGTGCCCCCGTTTCCCGTTATTTCCAGCGTTCCTGCCCGACTGTCACTTGTGCCTGCCTTAAAGTCATCCGCCGTCAGACTTGCCGTCTTAATCACACTGTTGCTGAAAACCGAATTGGCGGAAATTTCTGTTGCAGCAGTAATCGTACCGTAATTTATCAGGGAAGGAACACCTGTTATGGAAGGAGCCGTAATCGTTCCTCCATTTTGAATCTTGGTGTCCGTCGCCACATTTGCCATCGTAATGGAAGAAGCCGAAACGCTTCCACCGGCCGCTGTATAGAGACAGTTTTTTATTTCCTCATCACTCTTTCCCAGCACAGTTTTTGCCGCATTTCCTTTCGTCACGGTGGCAGGATTATTTTCAAAAGCAATATCGCCAGACACAGAAAGGCTACCTTGCGCCTCTACCAGCAGATTCGTATAGTAACACTTCATATTGCCAGTTACATTAAGCGTTCCCTCCACATCAATCGCATAAGAATACTCATTAGAAACATTATTTGTTGACAATCCAGCAATCGCCGCCGTTTTTCCCTGCCCTACCACCAGAGCCGTACCGCTGCTCATATTCAATACATTATTAAAAACAAAGTCGCAGTCCAGCCGCAGACATCCGATGACACCATTCTGGTCACTTACTCGGGTCAGCACTGTTTTTGATGCCACTGTGAGCGAACCTCCCGTAATTCGGGCCGTAAAACCTCCGGGATAGGCGGTCGCTGACAGATACTCGGTCACACTATCATAGCGTTCCATGAGCAATTCGTTTGCCGTAACCGCTCCTGTAGCCACCACCCTTACATTTCCACCAAAGCGCAGACGATTAAAGGCCTGATTGGTACAGGTGGTCATTGTCTTTTGTGAATAGTCAGTATTCGTGGTAAAAAAATGAACCGTGCCACCACCGTGGGTAAAAGTGCCGGCAGAAAAATCAGCATTTCCATAAAAGACCGTATCTCCAGACGAAGCCGTAAAAGAAGCACCTGCACCAGACTCATAATCGCCTTTGCATATAATCCTTCCACTTCCGCAGGAGAATGTGCCGTTGTTGGACACCGTGCTGTTAAAGGAGACCGATCCGTCACCTGTGAACGTGCCATTATTTATCACGCTGCCTTTAAAAGTCACCATGCCATCGCTTTTGAATGTACCATTATTTGTCACACTGCCTTCAAAAACAGAAGTCAGCAATCCCTTGTCATTTTTTGCAGGAAGCGTAAGACTTCTTCCGCTCTCAACTGATGTGCTTCCCCTAATCGTCAAAGTACCATTTTTCACGCCAGTTCCCGAAGTACGCTGCGCCATTGTAAAAGAGCCTTCTACCGACAGGTCTCCCGATACCGTCACAGTGTCACTTGCATAGCCGAGGAATTCACTATCGCTCGAAACAGTCAGACTGGTCGCCTTGAGCGCAAAGGCATTGGCACCTGCTGTTGATATCTGAAGTTTTCCACTTGATACCTGCAAGCCTCCCACACTACAGCTATTAAAAAGCACATATCCTTTAATCGTAATGAAAGATGCACTATAATCCTCAGCCGTGCCTTCTATAGACACCCGCTGATTCGGTTGCGATCCCGTAACGTAGGTGGGGTTAGAAATGGTAAGTGAATAAGAGCCGTCCGCCAAGGTCAGATTTCTGACCGTATTTCCCGCAGGAATTATCGCCGTGTCACCATTGGCAAAACCTGGATAGTGACCTACAGGCGCTCCACTTGCATTGTCTTTGCGCCAGTTGGTGCTGACATTCCACGCGCCGCCCGATGCTCCCACCCAGTAGTATACCTTGACCGTGTTCTGGTCTTCATAGTTTACAGATGAGTTTATGCTTACGCCAGCGGGAGTCGATGTGGCTTGAGTAAGAGCAAGCGTGCCCGTTCCATCACCAGAAAATGAGACTTCCCCACCCTGTTCATTAAAAATATTCTTAGCCTTGATTTTCGCCTGATTTTTCAGAGTGACGGTGGATGCCGATGATGTGTTTTTGTAACGTATATCCTCAGTAACAGAAATCGTTCCATTTCCTGAAACAGTAAAATGCACTTCCTTTGCATTACCGCCTTTATTGCCCAATATCAGATGCCCCACCGTTACCTGTACACCGTCAGAAAGCACCAATGTTACTGATTTTCCCTCATCGCTTTCTATATACAGGCTTCCCAATGTGATATCATTTGTAATATAGACAACAATATTATTTCCGCCATTATCCGCCGTATTCAAGTATACAATTGCAGTCGTATTATCGTGTCCGTTTGCATTCTGCCCCGGATAATCCGCAGATGAGTCGGAAATATTCTGCCAGCCCACTCCTAAATACTGCCAGTTCTTGTAATTTGACCACTCATAAACCGCATTCTCGCCAACAGTTGAAGTCTGCCCGTCCTGCCACCTATACTCAGTCGCCGCATAGATTGCACCCCCGCCCACGCACATGAGCACGCACAGCAAAACTCTGCGCCAAAAAAGAGAAAATCCACTCTGACCATTCAACCGTGCCATGGGGTACACAATCCTCTATAACAAGTATACACTAAAATCATAGAGAAAAAAAGCCACCCCACAAACCAAATTTAACCCGTCGGAAGCCACGGATACGCGTGGAAAACCGCAGATGGACACCGATTATCACGGGCGTGGCACAGATATGTAGGTTCAATTTCAAGTTTTGGCAAACAGTCATGCTGAGGAATGAAGTTCCGAAGCATCCCGTCATTTTGGTGTATGCAAGATAGATTCTTCACGCTTTCAGCGTTCAGAATGACCTTGACGCTTTCGGCGTTCAGAATGATCTTGCGTAAGCTAAGAGCATGAAACTCGCATTTGACCATATACATAAAATAACACGATTTTTCCACTTTTTTTCCTAAAAATTTAGCCTAAAATGCAAATTCGCTGCCTATATATATAGTGTAGAGAATCCTCTCTGAAAAAATCCTATTTTCGAGGTATCAGAATGAAAAGAGAAATCATACCGTCCACGCCGGGACTGCACTACCAGATACTGATTGACGAGGAAGTAAAGGAACAGGCCGCCCAGGCCGTAGCCCAGAGACGCACCCTCAACCTCAAGAACGACATCGTGTTCAAATCATTCTTCTCCAAGGACTGCAAAGAGTCCGCCTTCTGCCGCCGAAAGATGCTGTCCGCCGTCATCGGCAGAACCGTCACGGACACCACCGTGCTCAACCCCGAGATCCTCCCCACCCGCCTTGACGGAAAGTTCCCCCGCCTGGACATACACTGCCGACTTGACGACGGAAGCGAGGTTGACGTGGAGATTCAGAACTCCATGTACCAGGACGACCAGGTGAGGCGCTCCATCTACTATGCCGCCAGCCTCACCCGTAACGCGCTCACATCAGGCGACCAGTATGCCCTACTCCCCCACGTCTACCAGATTCAGTTCATGGACTTCACCGTGGTAAGGGACGACCGCCGCCTCCACCACACCTACCTCTTCAAGGAGCGGGAAGACAACGCGGAGCTGAGCGACATCGTGCAAATTCACTACATAGAGTTGCCCAAGATTGCGGAGAGCCTCAGAAAGCCCGCGGACGAGTTGTCAGAACTTGAATTCTGGGTTATGCTTATCATGGCGCACGAGAAGCAAAAGGCGTGGCAGCTGATTTCCACGCTCGCCGCGCGCAAGGAGGAGATGGACATGGCACGGGCACTCTTGGACACGATGAGCCGAGACAGGCAGGAATGGGAGAACCAGTTCGGCTACGAGCGCTTCGTCCACGACTGCATCTCCAGAGAGCAGTACGCCTACACCAGGGGCGAGCGTCAGGGCGTACAACAAGGTCTTGAACAGGGCGAGCACAGGCGGGCACTGAAAGACGCGCGGCGGATGCTGCAGGACAAGCTGTCGGTGGAACTTGCTGCAAAGTATACGGGCCTCTCCGCCGAAGAAGTTCAGGAACTGCAGCAGGACATGACACAATCAAGGACAAGGAGCTAAGGGCGTTTATGGAATACGTAAGCACAGGACGGGCCGCGTCCGACTACACCGCGACAATCAATGACCTCGTGACGAAGGCAAGGGAGAACCCCACGTGGAAGCACGATTTCCTAATTACGTCCTGTAATTAGGAAATCTGCGAGAAACGCAGTTTCTCGACCGCTTTTCAAGGCGCATCCATGCGCCTGCTCAATTCATTCATACACGTCCAGCAGCGCGAGATGCGTGAGGCCGAGGAACAGGGCATGGCACAGGGCGAGCACAATGCACGGCTGGAAGCGGCACGGCGAATGCTGGCATATGGTGACCCTGTCGACAAGATTGCTGACATCACACAGCTCTCCACAGAGGAAGTCAAGCAATTACAGCAGGACATGGCTCAATAATGGACAAGGAGCTAAGGGCGTTTATGGAATACGTAAGCACAGGACAGGCCGCGTCCGACTACACCGCGACAATCAATGACCTCGTGACGAAGGAAAGGGAGAACCCCACCTGGAAGCGGGAGTACATGGACGCCATGATGGACACCGTCCGCCAGCAGCGCGAGATGCGCGAGGCCGAGGAACAGGGCGAGCACAATGCACGGCTGGAAGCGGCGCGGCGGATGCTGGCATATGGTGACCCTATCGACAAGATTGCTGACATCACGCAGCTCCCCATTGAGGAAGTCCGGCAGCTGCAATAATTTTTACGTGTACAGACAAAGCAAGGGAGCTTCCGACTAAGGAAGCCCCCTTGTAGCCAGTCTTATCTCATAGGTTCAATTTCAAGTTTTGGCAACCAGTCATGCTGAGGAATGAAGTTCCGAAGCATCCCGTCATTTTAGGGTATGCAAGATAGATTCTTCACGCTTTCAGCGTTCAGAATGACTTTGACGCTTTCGGCGTTCAGAATGACCTTGCTTAAAAACTTGACATTTGACCTCATAGATACTTTTATTTCTCGCGCTTTAAGAATACAACATCCATACCAGAAGAAAGATAGCCGACCGTTGAGTAACAGTCTGCAACACTGACACCGTCATTGCTTACGCCAGTCCATGCGGAACTCTTACCACCCAGATAAATTCGGCTTCCACCAACTGCATATCGCTCTGTTGCTGGCATAATAATTGCATCCCACTTGTAAGAATCATTACCGTCATCAATCTTTCGGCGCACAGCATACTTAAGGGCATTTTCGGTTTCTTCAGAATTAAGATATGTTACACAAGGGGTATAAGAGCCATCTGAAGTTTCAAAATTGTAAATTGTAGAAATTGAACCGTATGTACCTGTCGTGCTGTCACTGTCGATTGTCTCAATATCGCCAAATGAAATACCTGAGATTGCACTGTTTACGCCACCAGAAATTGTACCCTTTACATATTCCATTTTTCCCTCAGAATTGCGGTACATAATATGCATTACATTATTCGGGTCAATTTTCATGGAAACATGTGTACCACCATTTACTCCAGTGATTCCAACACGATTCCAGTTAGAAGCTGCTGTTGGAGCAGTTGAAGTAGCATAAGCAACACGAACAGTTTCATTCTTTGAATCAAAATATGCAATTACAGGATAACCACCTGTTGTTACATCAATATCCGAATACTTTCCTGCAGCATTACTGCGTTCATTAATAGACGCACGGGTATCTTCAGTAGCGGCAGTTGCAGCAGTAAGACCAACTACATTGAATGCTCCTGTGTAAATAGTAGCATATGTTGCACCGGCTGCAGCAGGACAATTGTTATAGGTAAGAGTGAATGTAGTTCCATTATTTGTTACATTTGTAATTTCTGTAAGGTCAATTGTATATGTCTGACCATTTGTGAGGAATGCAATTGTAGCCCCCTTTACAAGCCTTGTTGACCAGTAAGCAGCATTATTTACAGTTACCGTACAAGAGGTAGCTGCTTTCTCATTATCTTCAAAACTTGGTGTAAGCCGAATCAAATCATTTGAGTAAGCAGCCCCCTGTCCACCATTTTTTGCACCAGTTGTATTAGTGTTATTGTTCGTGCTGGTAAACAGGGTATTATTATTATTTTCGCGTTTTGAAAGACCATACTGACCTGTCGTATAGGCGGATGTAGACCATGTATGCAGGCGGTCCTGGCCGTTATAGCCTCCGTCAATTACAACCCAGCCTGCCATTGAGCCTTCCATATAATCACCGCTGCTTGTTGTATTAACATACGAATACTTTAAGCCTTTAGTCTGTGAATCATAGAAGACATTATGCATGGCAGTTCCATACTTTGCTGTTCTTGGAGAAGTCAAAAGATCCGGAGTAATTTCGCGCTTCATTGAGTAACTTGCAAGAGGATAGAATGAAGTCTGAACGTTTGAGTCAAGCCTCATACGAGGATTACCTGCAATCGTTACAGTTTTTCCAGTACCAAAACTTGTTGCACTGTTTGTAAGCTGAGCACTGGTCAGCGCAATAGCTGCAACACTACCAGTATTTGCAACATCTGTCATAGCCCAGCTGTCAACAGTACCTGAGTTACCGACGTTAGCCATAAAGAACATGGAAGATGCACCTCCTCCATTTGTTGTCGCCTTTGTATCAACAGCAAGAGCCGTTGAATTTAAAGGCTGGTCATAGCAGCGGAAAATCTGACGTCCGCTTCCATCAAGACCGTTAATCAAAATAACCTGGGCATCTGTACCGCGAACATACTGCCCATATAATGAACCATCATTTCCAATTGCCATAGCAGGAGTTGTTGCAGTTGTCGGTATATTTGTAAACTGGTGGTTAATATCCCATGTACGCAGATATCGGTTATCATAATATGATTCTGTTGCATTGCGTGTTTCAAGGTTTGTATCAACCGTATTACTGTTCTTATGGTTTAAGCTAAGAATACCGCTTACAGAAACTGTTAATTCGCCAGAGTTCTCAGGAACTGCTATTACAAATTCTTTTGTAGAAGTAATATTTGTCGAAGCAAGGCCTATTCCACCTACATGTACATAAGTATCAGTTGCATTTGCTGTAACATTTGCACTAGGCAAGTTGTAGCCATCGACTTTAAGATATTCGCCTTTTACAACCGCATAATCACCATAGCGAGACCGGTTTGTAGTTCCATCAACATATTTTGTTTCGCTAATTGTGACATAGTCAGAGGTTGCGGATGTATCTTTTACAAGACGCCAAATTCCCGTAATATAGGGCACGATGTCCACCTGATAGGCTGCCTGTGCGCTGTTCGGGCCGTCGCTTGCGGTGAGCGTGAACTTGACATCGCTTGCGGCAATGGCCTCCACATAGCTTGAATCAAGTGTGAGCATCCAATGGACTTTGTGACCGTCTGCAAGCGAGAACTGTTCTTCCGCAGTCGTTTCGGTAATTGCGAATGTCCAGCCGGCTGTTTCGCTTGCGGCGGATTTCACTTGGAGAATTCCCTTTTCGTAAGAGGCGACTTCCACAGCAGAAGTAAGCGTATTGTTTATTGCCTTTCCGCTCGTGAGTGTTATAGAAGAAATACGCTTTTCGTCGCTTACGGTTCCAGTAAAGACGACCTTGCCCGAAATCTTCGTATCTCTGTCGTCTTCACCGCTCACTGCGGAGAAACTTGATGGCAGGGTATCCTTCAGCTCAACGTGTCCGCCGTCTTCGTGCGCTGTCGGGGCTTCAATGCTGGGTTCTGGCTCCTTGTCATCCACAAAGTCATAGTAAACCGGAATATTCAGAACCTGATACTGGCTTCCAAATTTGGTAATTTTTCCGTCTACAAGGGTATCTGTACTGCCTACCATCGTTCCCTTTGTTGAATCCCACAGTGTCAGACACAAGTACTGCTCTTGGTCGTTATTTTTTGTAGATTCAGTATAAGAGCCATACAAATTGCCTGTTACATTTGTCTTTTGGACATCAATGCCCTTATGGTTCGCGGCTGTTTCCCACGTTACTTTCTCATTGCCTTGCATAGCAACCGTTCCTGCACTATGAGCTTGACTTGAATCAGGTTCTGTAAGAGCCGTAGCCGATGTCGCAACATAGGCATATACATCACCGTTGCCGCTTCCGTACCCTTCGTAGCCCTCTTTTACGCCACCTACAAATTCCATAGTCACCATGGTGCTGTCACTAATGCGGAAACGTGTGCCGGTAAGAACCTGCTGCCCATTGCTGTCCTTCCAGTCGCCACTTGCACCCACCGTAACAACTGCCGTCTGGCTTTCATCAGTATTAGAGGCCGAAAGGGCTTCAAGATAATCAGCAACAGCGATGTTTCCTGCCTTCACATACACCGAGCCATGCACAAATTCATTTTCGCTATAGACAGAATCACCGTTCAAGTCGGTCGCAAGGAAGACTTTTGTAAGACGAGGCGTGTTGTTTGCAATCATCACATAGGCAGAAGCGTCACTGTTTACATTACCTGCAACATCAAACGCAGCACACTTAACAGTCAGCGGACCATCTTCAAGTTCTCCAGCCCACACAGTTGTATCCCATGTCCATGTATTGCCCTCTTTCTTGATTGACTCTACGAATCCGTCACCGTCATCCTTTGTTATCGTCCTCTGCAAGCCTGAATCGGTAGCAGTCCATGTCTCAGGAGTTTCTCCCTCGGTGTTGTTGACAACAAATGCCATTGCAAAGAATGCTTCCGTATAAGATTCACTCACTTCGCCGTCAAAGGTAAGGGTGTCGTCATTCAACTCTGTAATCAAATAGTAGGAGCCGCCTATGCGCACAAGGCTTCCTTTTCGTATCACACCCTTCGATGCATAATCAGAGACGAGTGCATGGGTAAAGGTCGTAGCACTATCCCTGCTTCCCGTCAACACCACACCATACAGTCCGGATGTATCACTTGCATCAGTCAGGTTCGCCAAAGCCACACTGTCTCCTGCCGTTGTAGCAGAAGCATCAAAAGACACTGCACTTCCAGACACGGTCATTGTCTTTGCAGCAGATGCAAGACGCCATGTAGTGTCGCTTACAAAATCCGGCACGGGGAGTTCAACTGTTTTTGTTCCGTTCACATCACGCAGGAAGTAATAGGCCGCCTTGCTGAATCCAGAGCCAGTATCAGTTGCCGTTGCGCCAAAGGTCACACCGTAGTTTGAATTTCTCAACTTGGTACAGGCAATTTCACCAGTGTTATTGACCAGACTTGTTACCGTCGGCGCATTGTTATCAATATTCAGGGAGAAAGTAATCTGAATATTGTGTTTTGTCGCATCATTGTCAGTGGCATAGAGTTTGTAACTTGCAGAACCAGATGTACTTGTTATAGGAATATAGACATAGTAACTCGTTTTACCATTGCTGTCCGTATATGATTCTTTCTGGAATCCTGTACCAGTATCGTTTACCGTAATTGAATCTCCATCAATTCCTGAGGTGTCGGTAAGATTTACTTCAATATACCAGTCAGCATTGGGATTTCTCAGGTACATATCTGCACTGTAAGCTTTTTCCGCATGTGCTGAAGTTGCCTTCTCAACTCTCTGTTCTGAAGTAAACTGCTTGAGCATATAGGTCGCCGTAGGAGCATCGTTATCCACATGAATGTACATAGGCTCAGACCAGTTGCCCATTTTGCCGTTTGAGTTCATGGCACACACGCGAATGGCAATATTGTTTGTACCTGAAGTAGGATTTAATTCCTGTTTTTCATTGATATTGAGGTTCCATGAATAGGACTTATTGACAGCCTTAATGCCCCACCAGGCTTCATCCGCATTTGTGATGGTGTAACCCGTATCTGTTGCGGCTGTATCTTTTTCATACACTGTGTATACATTAGCACCATCTTTTTGCAAATTTGACACATAGGTCTTTGCAGTCTCACCCCAGTCAGTATTTCCATTTTCGTCTGTCTTGCAAATCTGCATGTATACTGCGCCAACACCAACGCTTACGTCCTCAATCGTCACCGTACCTGTAGTGCGGATAGTACCACCGATGATAGCATAACCAAGCGATGCACCGCCTTCTTTTATGTAATCATTTTCTGACGGATAGGTGATACTTGCCACTGCCATATCAGCGTTAGGATTGTAGCGGATAAAGTAATCCGTTTTTTCAGACTCATTTCCCAAAGCGTCAACCGCCTTAAAGTATACAGGGATTTTCCAAATATCAGTACTGGAAGCTATTTCTCCCGACACTTTCTCAATATTGTACGTCTGACTTGCCCCGGCAGTGCGGTTTATATATGAGCCAAGCGTACTGTTGTTTGCACTTGTTCCGTCAAAGGCAAATGTCCATGCGTCTGGGGTAGAGGTCACAGTCAGGTTTCCTCCATACGCTGCACTTCCATTTACAGGTGGAATAGCAAAATAAACGTCACTCGTTCCCGCAGTGCCTACATCGCTCGCACGTCCTGTAATGGAAATAGATCCGTTCTGTTCTGTGGCAGAACTGGGGTTTGTAACCGTAATATCAGGTGCTGTATTGTCCACATTGCATGTATACTGACCATTACCAATCAAGCCATTCTGATCAGTGGGAACAACCTTTAAAGTCACTGCTCCCGTTGCAAACACAGACATATCCACAAGCCGTGTCGTCCAGGTGGAAACGGTACTGTCAGATGTTGCTTCAAAAGTTCCGTCAGCTACCTTGGCGGTAGAAAGCGTGATTTCCGCTGTGTTTTCTGAATTGGCCGCATCTTTTCCGCTAAGCGTTGCCGTCATGCTTGCAACACCGTTGGCATCCGCTGCGGTAAAGACAAAGCGGGCATAGCGTTTTCTTGTTCCGCCCAGGTTGACTGAAGTTCCTACCGTTTCTTTTTCGCCATAGGCTGTCGTGCCACTTGCATCAGCGTAGGCCGTTACGTCTGCGGTCTTTACTTCAGGAGAAGAACCGTCCACGCTGTATGCAATGCCATTCTCATTATCCTGCTTGCTGTCGGTCTTGTACTGCCAGTAGGGACGATACAATGCATAATCTGCCTTTGTAGTGGCAAAGGTGGTGCCCGGATTGTCCTTCACATAGAAGTAGAGTTTATATGCACCATCAGCCTGGGCATTTGGGTAATATGTCCATTCGCCAGTAGCCAGCGTGAGTTCCGTGCGTCCGTAGGTCTCGTGCTCTGCCTTTATTACGCCAGATGTCTTTGTTTCCGTCCAGCCGCTATCCCATGCACTTGCGTCAAAGGTGGCAGAACTTGCCACATTTGCCACACGGAGCACTTCTACCACTGCATCGGAGGTGCTGTCATCATCGGTAATCGTTCCCGTCAACTGACCTTCCGTACCGTATTTGAGCACGTACTTTTCGCCATTTTTCTGCAAGTTGGTCACTTTGACAATCGGTCGGTCACCGTTCTGAGAAATAGTATAGTCGTTTACCGCTTCCTTGGTGTTTCCAGCCTTGTCCTGAGCGGTCACCTTAATCTTAATGTTTTTTTCTGTTGCTGTAGATGCATAGATTGTCGTGTCAAGTACAAATGACCAGTCATTATTGTTAAGCAAAAGATGCTTGCTTGTTTCATCAATACCAGTACCGCTTGCAAACGTTGTGTAGTTTTCACCGTTGTTCGTGCTGATTGCAATGTCCACAAAGTCAAGTTCTTCGTTGTCGGATGCAGAGCCCTTAATAGTAATCGTCTTGTTTACGCTAGTCAGTGTGGGAGCCGTAATGCTGACTTCAGGCTCCTGAGCATCCTTCTTTATGGTTGCCACGGTAGCCGTATGAGAATTTCCCGCCACATCTTTAAAGGTGATGTTGATTGTGTTCACACCGTTCGTCAGATTATTCGTCAATACCTCGGAAGAAAGCGTCAGCGTGAATGTTGCAGACTTGCCGCTTGTGTCGTCTTGATTTTCGTCATAGGAAATACTTCCCTTTGTTGCAGAGAGCGTTTTTACGGATTCTGTTCCCAAATCTATGCCGGATGCCGTGTCTGATACCGTGCCTGTAATGACAATTGCTTTTGTTGCGTTTGTCAGAATAGTTGATGTTCCCAGTTCCCTCAAATCTCCACCATCCACAGCATATCGTACGGAGTTACTGTCAAGTTCGGGTTCGGTACTGTCTATCTTGATGATATAGCCACTGATGGGAGTAGAGGTATTTCCCGCTTCGTCACTTGCCGTAAAGGTAAGGATAGAGCCGTTTTCAAAGCCCGCTACTTCTGAAATGAATTTAGAAATTCCTGTTGCACTGTTTGGACTGATTGTACCGGTCAGAGGGCTGGAACCACTGTCAGTGGGTGGCGTAATCGTATAATTAACAGTACTAATGCCGCTTCCCGTTACGTCCTCAATGTAATAGCCTGTAATGGAAAGATTCGTATCCTTGTACCAGTTTGTATCGCTATATGGTTTTCCACCAACAGTAAAGTAGTAGTCCTTGCTTGCAATGGTTCCAGAGGGCGACCAAGCTGGAGCGGTAGTGTCAATCAGAACCGTTGCCTTTGTGCTCGCCGTATTGCCTGCCTGATCGGTTGCAGTAATCGTGAATGTCCATTCGCCGTCATTTGAGTGATTTATCGTAGCGGGAAGTCTAAATGACCATTCAGCCCCCTGCAAGGTTGCTTCACTATCTGGAGCAGTAATCGTTGTAGTACCATCCACCTTCAAAATTTCTTTAAGTCTGTCAGCGTCATAAATTGTCTCGGTTTTATCGCTGCTTCCGTCAGTGCTGGTTTTTCGTGTTGCGGTGATGACCAGACCATCAGTTGCAGAAAGTCCCAAAGCCTCAGTGATAGTGCCGCTTACTGTTACATCATTTTTGCTGGCATTGGAAGGCGCATAGGTCAATCCGCTGTAGGCAGGCGTACTAAACTCAGGCGCAACGGTATCAACATGCACGGTAATAGTCTCAGTTTTAACGCCATTTGTGCCGTAGTATACATTATTCTTTGCAAGAACATAAATAGTATTTTCACCCTCTTTACAGACAACATTTGCAGAAGAATAGGTACCGTCTTCGTTCTTTGTCATGGCGATTTCGTCACCGTCTACGCCAACCTTAAAGGAAATACTTGCAATGTCACTTTCTTCATCTGTTGCCATTCCGGAAACGGTGAGGGTTGAAGTCCTAAACCAATCTTTCCCTGCAGAAACCTGAGTTGTTACCTTGGGATAGCCATCTCCAAAAACAGGCGGCGTACTGTCGCGATAGAAGACTCTTTCTTCTGCAGAAGTCGTATGCTCCAGATAGTCCGTTGCGGTCACTTTAAGCGTAAGGTGACCGCTTTCCGGCAAACCAGCTGTCAGGATTTTTGCCTTCCAAGTGCTTCCCGTCAGCGTGTTGTCTGCATCACTAGAAGCCGTCACGACAATAGGATCTGTACTTCCATTGATTGCAACAGGAGTATTATTCTTGAAAATCTGATATGAAATCTTCTGGACTCCCACGCCCTCGTCTGCGGTCTGTCCAGTCAAGACTACATCTCCCGTCTGGTTGGAATTGCTTGCTGGAGCGGTGATGCTCAAAATGTTGGGAGCCTTGGTGTCTACCTGTACCTTAAACTCATTTGTCCTTTCATTTCCAGCCGTATCAGTCATCTTCAGGCTGTAGGTATAGGTGCCGTCTGTAGCAGGCTGCTCGTAAGTCCAGTTGAATGTGTCACTACTCTGGCTCCAATCAAAATTTTCTGTTTTTGAGGTAAAATCTTTCTTTGTTGAATCAACAAAAAGTTCAATCTTATCTGCGCTAAATCCAAATGCATCCGTAACAGCACCGCTTAGGGTAAATGTACCGTCCGTAATGTAAACGGTTTTCTGATTCCAGTTATCAGCAGAAATAGTAACGGCAGAAGCCACACCATTAGCAATCTGCTTAATGCCATTGGCACTACCCGTTACGCTCAGCGTACTTACCGGGGCTGAGTTATCCACATTAACCTGTACGGGAGTAAATAAACTCGTGTTTCCAGCCTTATCAAAGGCAACTACTTTTAAGTGATAGGTTCCTTCCGCCTGACCATAGAAGGTGTGGGTAAATGAACCATCGCTGTTTACGCTCACACTTGTATAAGTTGTTCCGCCAGAAGCGATACCAGTGGCCGCATCAGGATCAGCCGGAGCCGTATCTCCCGTGTACAGTAGCGCATAGGCTTTATGTAATCCAGAACCTGTTTCTACTATCTTTCCTGTAAAGATACAGTTCTTTTCTTTTGTTGAGAATACACCACCTTCAGCCGCACTGTCATTCAGTTTTTCCACGGTAACTGTCGGTGCCGTGCGGTCAATTTCCACCGTGCGATTGCTGATAGAAGCTTCATTTCCCGCATAGTCTTTTACAGTAAGAGTATAGGTATAAGTATGTGAGTGCTCATCATTGGCAACGGTCTGCGTCAATTTCCATGTATTGTCTGAGACTGTAAGCACGGGAGCATCTCCATCGCTTGTATCTCGCGTTACCGTAAGTTCCTTATAATTCGTATCAGAAACAGTACCGGTCAGCGTAAAGTTTCCGCTGTCAAACGACTTTCCTGTTGCATCAACGGGCT
>DFDV01000067.1 GCA_002369025.1 Treponema sp. UBA3819
CACGCGCTCCCACCGTATTTAAAGAGTCTTGGAGTAGAGACTTTGATTCTCGGAAACCGCGGACAGGGTGCAATCGATGCAATTGCGGCTTCCGGACTCAAAGAAATTCCGGGAATTACAGGCCCCGCCGATGAAGCCGCCAGCCTTTTTGCCAAAGGTGAGCTTAAAGGCAATTTTGACGCGAAGTGTGACCATCACCACGGCGAGCATCATGAGCATTAATTGACATGCTTGCCATCTACCGCAAAATTCACTATATTTAACTCGTAAAGCATAACGCACAGAAGTCTATTTCCAACGCTAACAATTTCTTTTTTAGTATGTGCGTTTAATTATAGTTTTTGGCTATTTCCAGAAACTTTTACTTCTTATTTTTTATTTTCTTTACCGCAATACGGGCTTGATGTTGGACTGGCGCCGAAAATCGAAACAAAACGAGGAAAGGTATGGAAAATTCTCACGCTCAGAACAAACTCAAACTGTTTGAAAACAAAAAAATCCGTTATGTATGGAATGCCGAGGAAGAAGAATGGTATTTCTCGGTTATTGATGTTGTGGAAGTACTTTCGGGAAGTCAGAATCCACGGCGGTATTGGAGCGACTTGAAAATCAAGTTAGTCAAGGAAGGAAGTGAAGTGTACGATAAAATCGTACAGTTGAAACTTCAGGCAGCCGATGGAAAAATGCGTGAAACCGATGTTCTTTCCACCAAAAATGTGCTGCGTTTAATACAGTCAATTCCTTCTCCAAAGGCTGAGCCGTTCAAGATGTGGCTTGCTCAGGTGGGAAATGACCGGCTTGAACGCAAACGATAAACTTTCTCTGGAAATTCGAAATAAAAAATACATGGAGGAATAGTCAAAATGATAAAAATCTACTGCTATGACCGATGCACGACCTGTAAAAAAGCCCTGGCCTGGTGCGATTCAAAGGGCGTGAAATACGAAAAAATTGATATTAAAGGCGACCACCCTGACGAAGCGACTTTGCGGAAATTGCACAAAAAAAGCGGGCTTCCGCTCAAAAAATTCTTCAACACAAGTGGAATGCTCTACCGTGAGCAGAATCTTTCCCAGAAATTGCCGGACATGAGTGAAGACGAGCAGTTCAAACTTCTTGCGAGTGACGGAATGCTTGTAAAAAGGCCGTTGCTCGTAACGGAGAATGCAGTTTGCGCGGGCTTTAAAGAAGCGGAATGGGAGCAAATTTTGCTACAATAGAAATGTGCAAGGGATAGGAGTAGCGGCGATAGCCGTTGCGTAGCAATGGAGCGATAGCGGAACTACGGATAGCCCGACCCACGCATGCGTGGGATGCACCCAAATAAATAAGGATAAAACATGATTCAGATTTTTGGAACAAACAAATCTTTTGATACAAAAAGCGCACAAAGATTTTTTAAGGAACGGCGGATTGCTTTTCAGTTCGTTGACCTCAAAGAAAAGGAAATGAGCGAAGGTGAATTTGACTCGGTTGTGAACGCACTTGCCCGGACTGAAGGCAGTCGTGCAGAAGCAATAGAGGCCATGATTGACCAGAAATCAAAGGACTACGCTTCGATTGCCTATCTTGACGACAGCGAAAAAGAAGAAAAACTCTTCGAGAATCAGGCCAAACTTTTGAAACAGCCAGTCTGCAGGAATGGAAAGACCGATGCCACCGTGGGAATGGCAGAAAAAGTCTGGGAAGGCTGGAAGTAGATTCAACCCTGGTTGGCTGAGCGTAACCGAAAGCAGACTATCGTTTGCGTGCCTTTCTCCAGACTCATTGACTCAAACTCATTCAAAACCTTAAATCCTTCACCGCCTTATATTCTTCAACGAGCATTTGCACTGTAAATCGTGCGTTTGCCGGGCTTGTGCTCGGAAGACAGGTACAGGTGAGTCCGAATTGTTTTTCATAGGAAGTACAGTGCTTTTTCCAGAGTGCGGCAGCCCTTTTCCCGGTAAAAAAGACATGGCGGATTTTTGAATTTGCGGAAATTTCCGTAAAATCATTTGGAATCTCTTGTTTTATTGAAGAATCCGCCGCGCCTTCAATCTGACAGCTTGCAATAACATCCCAAAGAGCAAGATTGTGCCGTAAAAGAAAATCTTTCCGTTCTGTAATGGCAGCTTCTGTTTCGGAAGCATTGTTTTCAAAAGAAAGCCTTTCGCCAAAAACAGCCGGAAGAACATGCCAGAATCTGTTCTGCGGATGCATGTAATAGAATCCTGCTTGTCTGCTCGCCGGTGAAGGCATCGTACCCAAAAGAAGCACTGTGCTTTCTGGCGACCAGACTGGCTCAAGCGGATGTGTTACTCGAATAGCGGAAGGAGATTGCATCAGGAAGATTATAGCATGAAAATGAGGAGATTTCGTAACAAAAATCAACAGATTGTAGTCGCGGAGTTCCCCCCACCCTCACATTCTTTCCCTATCGCTTTTTACGCATTTATGCTTTATAATCATAATGTATGAGAACTGCGAACAAATTATTTGAGCAAAAAGTTTTAATTGTTGATGATGAAGAAATCAACCGCGAGATTCTGGGAAACATAATTGAGTCAGAGTACAAGGTTGATTTTGCGAAAGACGGTAAAGAGGCTCTGGAAAAAATCCATGACAAAAGTGACGGGATTTCTCTGGTGCTGCTGGACATTCTTATGCCGGAACTTTCGGGTTTTGATGTTCTTAAGCAGTTGCAGGAAGAAGGTCTGCTTTCTGAGATTCCGGTGATTGTCCTTACTTCAGAAAAAGATTCGGAAATAGAAAGCCTTAAACTGGGTGCGGCTGATTTTCTTACCAAGCCTTATGACCGGCCTGAGGTTATTCTTGCCCGCGTGCGTCACTCTATGGAACTTTTTGAAAATTCCAGAATCATTACGGCAACTGAATTTGATAAACTTACCGGTCTTTATAGTCCTGAATTTTTCTTTGAATACGCCAGCCTTTATGACCAGCGTTTCCCCAAGCAGGTTATGGATGCTGTGGTCATAAACTTTGCCCGCTTTCATCTTCTGAATGAACTGAAGGGCCGCGTTTTTGGAGATAAAATTCTTTCTGCCATGGCAGAAGGAATTCGCAGTATCATCTTAAAGTATGGCGGTATTGCAGGCCGTAGAGATGCTGACACTTTCTTTGCCTATATTCCTCATCTAGACGACTACAAAATCATCATAAATGCCATAAACGAAAATCTTTCTTCCCTGCTCAAAGCATCGGAAACAAGGCTTCGTCTCGGCGCTTACAGTGATACGGAAAAGAGTCAGCCTCTGCTGCTTCGTTTTGACCATGCTCTCCAGGCCTGTAATTCTATCCGCAACAAGGTGGGAGAAGAAATCTGTATTTATGACAGTCAGATGGCAGAAAGGGAAGTCTTTAATGCTCACCTGCTGGAAGATTTTGAAGCCGCTATTGAACAAAAGCAGTTCAAGGTAAACTATCAGCCCAAGTTCAATATCACTGGTGACAAGCCCCTTCTCTGCTCTGCTGAAGCTCTTGTCCGCTGGATTCATCCTGACCTTGGTTTTGTGCGCCCGGATCTTTTCATTCCGCTTTTTGAAGAAAATGGTCTTGTCACAAAACTTGACCGCTATGTATGGGAAGAATCTGCAAAACAGATTGCCCGCTGGAAAAAAGAACTGGGGGTAACAATCCCGGTTTCAGTAAATGTTTCACGCATAGATATTGCCGCTCCAGACATGACAGACTTTATCACAAAAATCGTTAAGGAAAACGGCCTGGACCCAAAAGAATACATGCTCGAAATCACCGAGTCTGCCTATACCGAAGATTCAAAACACATAATCGAAATTGTAGAAAATCTTCGCGCTCTTGGTCATAAAATTGAAATGGACGACTTTGGTTCAGGCTATTCTTCACTTAACATGCTTACTTCCATGCCGATTGATGCCCTCAAAATGGACAAGGCATTTATCCGCAACATCAAACTGGGCAACAAGGAAATGGAACTGGTTACCCTGGTGTTAAAAATTGCACAGACTCTTGGAGTTCCGGTCATTGCAGAAGGTGTTGAAACGGAAGAAGAGTACATGCTTTTGAAAAAAGCCGGCTGCGACATCATTCAGGGCTACTATTTTTCAAAGCCGATTGCTCCGGAAGAATTTGAAAAATTCAAAGCCGCCGGCCAGATTTAGCAGAAAGTTTTCCCTGCAGGAGAAAAAAATATGAAAAAGCTTCCCATACTGATTACAAATATTGTCATAATCGGTTTTATAATGATTTTTGTCGCCCTGCACGTGACTAATCAGGGAAAGCTTCATATCTCAAGCAACAAAGAAAACTTTGAAAATATGACTCTCAGTCTGGAGCGCGTTACAACCTACTACCTGGAAGGTGAGCAGCGTCTCTGTAATTCCTGGGCCCGCTACATAAACAACAATAATCTTACAGTAAAGGAAACGATTGAATATCTGAATATGGTTCAGGTAGTAAAAGCTTATTCCTCCCATATCATCATGCTGGACACTCTCGAAGGTCTTTCAAACAGGGCTCATACCGACAACCCGGATGATAATACGGTTTCCTACGCAAATATTGATATCCTTTCTTCCCTGACAAATTTGCGCTCTGAACTTGAACCTGAACACAACACCTATCTGTATACAAATTCTTTTGATTCCGTTCATGTTACCCGTTCCTATACAAACCCTGTAAACGGAATTCAATCCATTGCCTTTTGTGATGTTGTAAATCTTACGGCAGAAGACGGAAAACTGAAAAAAGCCCTGCTTATGCGCATCATCCCGCTGGAAAATATTTCGGAAAAATGGAGTTTCCCCACAGAGCATTATGAAGACGCCCAGATTTCTATGATTGATTCAGAGGGAAACTACATCATCAAGGGAAAATCCTTTAAAAACTCAAACTTTTTTGAATTTTATAAATCTTATAACGCATCAGACTATCACGACATGGAAGCCCTGCAAGAACTGGTACACAAACGCGGTAGTTTTATAATGAAAAACTCCAAAGGCGAAGACTGCCTTATTTCTCATGTTCCGGTAAATTCCGCTTCTGACTGGTCAATTATCTCCTACATTCCCCTTCAGAGCATCAATAAAAATGAAACAGACTGGATCCTGCTGGGTGTCGTAGCCCTGGGGCTTTTAATTCTGCTCACCACGGATATTATTGTATTTGCACGCTTTAACCAGAAACTTGCCGTAACTGCAAAAGAAGCAGAATCAGCAAACCGGGCAAAAACTGACTTCCTTTCCACCATGTCTCACGACATCCGCACTCCCATGAATGCAATCATAGGCCTTACAACAATTGCAGAAAAAAATGTAAGGGCACCGGATATGGTTTCCGAAAACCTCAAGAAAATCCGTCTTGCAAGCAACCATCTTTTGACCCTCATCAATGATATTCTGGATATTTCAAAAGTAGAAAGCGGCCGCCTTAATCTTTCCCCGGTTGTTTTTTCAATTGTGAACTCAGCAGAAAATCTTGTGAACATTTCACAACCAATGGTAAGGCAAAAAAATATCGACTTCCGTTTTAGAAGCAGGAATATCATACATGAATATCTCTATGCCGACCAGCTTAGAATCAATCAGATTTTCATAAACATTCTTTCCAATGCACTAAAATATACACCGGAAGGAAAATCAGTGTATGTTGATATGAGCCAGCTGCCAAGTGAAAAAGAAGGCTGTGTCAAACTCATCTACAAGGTAACTGATACGGGAATCGGAATGTCGCCGGAATACATGAAAGAAATGTATTCACCCTTTACCCGTCAGACAGACAGCCGCATAAATGCCATTCAGGGAACAGGTCTGGGTCTGGCCATTACAAAAAAGATGGTAGATCTGATGGAAGGCACAATTGAATGTCAGAGTACAGAAGGAAAAGGAACCTGTTTTACAGTAAGCCTCGATATCAGGACAAGCGACAAGAGCGAAGAAGAGATGACCCTTCCGCCGCTTGAAGTTCTTGTCATTGATGATGACGATGTTCTTCTTGAAACTGCCTTTGACACCCTCACAGCCCTGGGAACCAAACCTGAACTTGCAGAATCCGGAGAGGCAGCACTTGAAAAAATCATTGAAAAAAAGAAAGAAGAAAAGCTGTACGACCTCATAATTCTGGACTGGAAAATGCCAGACATTTCCGGGCTTGAACTTACAAAAAAAATCCGCCAGATTGCAGGAGAAGACCTTTCCATTATCCTCGTTTCTGCCTATGACTGGAGTCAGATAGAAAACGATGCCAAAGAAGCAGGCGTAAATGGATTTATAAGCAAACCGCTTTTCCGTTCTTCCCTCTTTAAAAAGATTTCGGAAGTTATGGGTCTGGATAAAGACAGCGCAGATCAGGAAGAAAATAATTCTGAACTTGCCGGCATGCATGTTCTTGTCGCCGAAGACATGGATGTAAACTGGGAAATCATTCACACCCTTCTGGAAATGTACGGCATAGAAAGCGAACGGGCAGAAAATGGTAAAATCGCTCTGGAAAAACTGCGCAATATGCAGCCGGCACAATTTGATGTAGTCTTTATGGATATTCAGATGCCGGAAATAAACGGTCTGGATGCAACCAGGGAAATCCGCAAACTGGAAAATCCCTATGCCGCCGGAATTCCCATTATTGCCATGACTGCCGATGCTTTTTCTGAAAATGTCGCAGCCTGTCTGGAAGCAGGAATGAACGGTCACATTGCAAAACCAATTGATATGAAACTGGTCGTAAAAGAACTGAAAAAAATACAGCAGGCCGAGCCTGATTTTTACAAGGAGACATGATAAAAATGTTAAAAATAAAAACACCATTTACAGCCGCTCTTATGACGCTGGCGCTGACAACAGGACTCTTTTCCTGCAATAAAAAACAGGGACAGGAGACAGCCTTTAAGCCCCGCCTTGATCCTGGCACAAAATGCCAGATTACCATTGCGGGCAACTACAAAAATTTTGAGGCCCTTGAGGCAGAATTTGACCGCTTTACCGAATTTTACCCCCAGGTAGAATTATCATACTCTTATCTGGACAATTACAAGGCTACCATAAAATCTGCTATGGCCGGTCAGGCTGCCCCAGATGTATTCATGACCTTCCCCTGGATGCTTGACTTCCCCGACTACAAAGAGCTTTTAGACTGTGCGGAAAATATGGACGACGAAAAAAATCTGGGCTTTAATCTTTCCACACTCAGAAGTCAGCTTATCTTCCGCACAGCAGACGGCCAGGTTCCCATCATCCCGGTTCTTTCCGGCTCTTACGGCATGCTGGTAAATGAAGCAATTTTCAAAAAAGAAGGCCTTGCCATTCCTGCTACATACAAAGACCTTGTTACAAGCTGCAAGACATTAAAAGAAGCCGGCTACAAGAGTCCCGTCATGGTCTATTTGGATAGTTTTATGGGGCTTCCTCTAGTTTATTCATACTTCTGTAATTCCATTCAAAATAATCCCGAAGCCGTTGGCCAGTTGAACCGTCTTGACCCGGCGGCAGGTCAGTATCTGAGGCCAACGTTAGAATGGGTTCAGGATTTTATGGAAAAAGAACTTATTGATATTGAATACTGCCGCACCATTAAAAACAAATACAATGCAGTAATCATGCGCTTTTTTGAGGGAAATGTTCCGATTATGTTATGCGATACTGATACTGTGTCCGGCACTTTAAAAAGAGAATCTCAGTCAGACAGCTTTATGAACAGTCCTTTTATCTACAGTTTTCACACCTTCCCCTGTTCTGATACAGAAAATGATTTTTTGAATTCCGTTGCAGTTGGCTTTTCTGTAAACAAAAATTCTGAAAACCTTGCCATGAGTAATGAATTTATGCGTTTCCTGACAAGAACGGAAGAACTCAACAATCTTGCCAAAATCAAGCGTCTTATCTCAACTTCCACCGATTATTCTTTTGACGAAATCTACTCATCCCTGAGCAAGTCCACCCCCCTCTACAGCAATGAAATCGGTCTTATGGATTCTGCAATTGCCCAGATGCGCAAGGCGGTAGAAAGCCTGATGCTGGGAAATGTAACAATCGATCAGGCAGTAGAGCGCTACGGAAACTTTTCGGATTAGCAGTATAAAAAACGGAATTCTATGGCAAAAGATATTACATATTATCTTGATGATAAGACTGGTCTCTGGAAAAAAGAAAAAGGCTCGGAATTCTTTTTTTCAAGAAAAGAACTGACCTGGATTAAAAGCAGGATTGTTTTCATTTTACCCGCCTGGGATTACAACAATGCAATCTCAACTGAAAAGGCAAATGAAGTTTTAAATACTTTTTTGTCAGCGGGAAAACAGGAAGATGAAATTATTCCCCGCCGTTATTTTTCAAATGACAATGACATTGTTTTTGCAGTAGATATCCTCGGAAATGAATATTATGTTAATCCAGATAAAAGCCTAAAAGCCGCCCCAAAGGGTACCGTAGATCCTCTGTGGGGAGGAATTTCTGAAGAAGATGCCGGTATTTCCTCATCCCGGCGCCTTATGGACAGAAAACATTACATTGCTTTTTTTGCAGCCCTCTGCCTCTTTTTATCCGGAATAGAATATGCAATTCCCAAACCCCTGCCATTTTTAAGGCTTGGTCTTGCAAACCTGCCTGTCATTCTTTCTCTTTTTGTCATGAAACGCCGGGATACCCTCTGGCTTATACTCCTCAAAATTCTGGGCCAGGGAATAATAACCGGAACACTCTTTTCCTATGTTTTTTTATTTTCCGCCGCGGGTTCTTTTGCAAGCGGATTAACCATGCTTGCCCTTTACCCCCTCTGCAAAAAAAGTCTTTCCCTTGTGGGTTTAAGCCTTACAGGAGCACTGGCAAACAATCTGGCTCAGCTGGCTATGGCCCGGCTCATCCTCTTCGGAACAAACACCCGCTACATTGCACCACTTCTTCTTATCACTGGCCTTGTGACAGGATTATTGCTGGGCATCTTTACAGAATATTTCTGTCGTAAAAGCAGGTGGTTTGCGCAAATCCTTGCAGAAAAATCCCTGCAGGCGGCAGTATGAGCACAGTCCGTATCGCCCTTGAATGGGCTGTCGTTTTATTGCTGATGCTCCTCGCTTTTCTCAGAAAAGGCAAAATTCGTCTGCTTCCAGCCTTTTTTTTGACCTTTTTTATCACTTTTTTTACACTTTTTTCACCAGCTGGTAAAATATTAACTACCATTAGTTCTTTTAAGGTTACTCAGGATGCCCTTCTTTTGGGACTGCATAAAAGCGCCGTTTTAACAGGAATGATATTTCTTAGCAAAACTATCGTTAGTTATCATATTCATCTTCTGGGTCGGGCTGGTGAATTTCTGCACCTGCTCTTTTCCTATTATGAAAAGCTGACCTCACAAAGACTGTCTTTTACGAAAGGCACGATTATTCAAAAAATTGACGAAAAACTGCTTTCCCTCTGGAAGCACTAGACTCCTTTCCCACAGCATATATGCCAAACCTTCCGCCAACCCAGTGTGCTTTTTCTGCAATAAAAGGTTCGCTTGCGGGAATCCATTCGGCACTGTCGGCTTCACTTCCTAATCCTGCAGAAAAAGTTACTTCCCCCCTGCGCTCATCTTTTTTTACAAAATGCATTTTGAACTGCAGGGCGCGGGCATCTTCTGGTGCAGACAGAAAAAACCGGTCTATCACGCGCTCATTTTTTACTTCATCATCAGCAACTTCTGATTCAAAGTAAACCAGGCTGAATCCATCCTTCTGTCTTTCAACTGCAAGGGATGCATATCTTTGTCCTAAAAACACAATGCCGGCCCTCTGCCCCTCACAAAGATTTTCCGCATCTACTGCCACAAAAAAATCAAAATTTTCTGCCTGAACTTTTTGCGTAAGAACATTGGCACTGTTCCACAGATAGGGCAAAGACTGGTCTTTTTTCTCCCGGGTATCCAGGGCATAGAGGGTCATACTTCCATCTTCAGAAAAATCCGCAAAAGATTCATTCACATTTGCCGACCACTGCCACTGCATATCCGCAAAGGGACTAAGCCGAACAGCCTTGCTTGTAGGTAGCCTTGTCTCATCAGAGCCGGCCACCCCCATTATCTGTATGGCAGGGCATTTCCATTCCGTCACTGCCTGCCCCGGGATTTCTCCTGTCGCCACAGATGTTCCCAAAAGCAGCCAGTCATCTTTCCAGGCGGCGGGCTGTAAATGTACAATGCGTCCAAAAACACCCCTTTCCTGAAAGTGAACAAACCAGTCTTCGCCGCCTGCCGTCTGTACCCATCCCCCCTGATGCGGTCCGTTTGTTGAAGATTTTCCCTGCACCAGCATTGTTTTCTCTTCGTAATTTCCGTCAATTTTTCTGCTGCGTAATTCTGTCTGCCAGCCATCGGTCACCCCGCCTGCCGGAGCAAAAATGTAATACCAGCCGTTTCTCTTGTAGAATTTTGGCCCTTCAATTGTAGGCTGACTTTTTCGTCCGTCATAAATAATCTTATCCTCACTCACCGCTTCCAGAGTCTTCGGGTCAAGTTCAAGCAGACCCAGCATGCTGTTAAAACCTATTCTGCTTTTTACATATCCATGAACCAGCCAGACGCGGCCATCATCATCCCAGAGCGGACAGGGATCCTCAAAACCTTTTCCCTTCCAGATAAAATGCAGCTCGCTCCATTCTCCAAGGGGGTCAGCCGTATGCGTTTCCATAATTCCTTCATCTGGTGTCGCAACAAAGATGTAAAAGAGTCCGTCATGGTAGCGGATAGATGGAGCCCAAAGTCCCTTTGCATTCTGGGGATTGTCGTAAAGGGCAAGCGGAATTTTCTTTAC
>DFDV01000037.1 GCA_002369025.1 Treponema sp. UBA3819
TTTCCATGTTGCCGCCGTTGTTGGTGAAGTAGCGTTCCATGGTGTGCATGAGGATGTCCGCACAGCCGCAGCGGGTCTGATAAGGCGGAAGGCTCATGGTAAGTTCCGGGTTCATGATGGCAAATTTTGGGCGGCAGGTGTCGCTGTTGCTTCCGCGCTTTTTCCAGCCGTCTTCATTGGTGATGACCGCACTGTTGCTCATTTCGCTTCCGGCGGCGGCGATGGTCAGTACGACGCCGATGGGAAGACAGGCTTTTGGCTGGTTTTTCTTTTCAAAAATATCCCATACATCAAAATCGTTAGTGCAGCCGTAGCCGATTGCCTTGGCACTGTCTATGACTGAGCCACCGCCAATGGGGAGGAGAAAGTCTACGCCTTCTTTTTTACAGAGGGCAATGCCTTCCCGCACAAGTGAAAGGCGGGGATTGGGTACGACACCGCCAAGCTCAACATATGAAATTTTCTCCTGCTCCAACGATGCCTTGATGCGGTCAAGCAGACCAGACTTTTTTACGCTGCCTGAACCGTAATGCAGCAGTACTTTCCTGCATTTATAGCCTGCAACCAGACTTCCCACCTGATTTTCCGTATCTTTTCCAAAAATTACTTTTGTAGGTGCATAAAACTGGAAATTACACATAAAACACTCCCTTGTATGCTTCTTTTCTAATGAGTATAGCACGAATATGCAAGGAAAATGCAAATATTATGTGTTTTTTCTATAGAAATGCAGTATAATTAGTGTTGGTTTTTATTCCGAGTGATTGCAATCTAAAGCCTGCAATCGCTGTTTGCGCCATCCTTGGTGTGTGGTGACTGCTGGGGCTTTAAAGGAGGCATGATAAAAATTACATCCGTGTAATTTTTATCATTTGCAGATTTTGCCGTTGGCAAAACTGCGATTTCGTGCCTCCTGCACGACCGCTAACGCGGAGTTATTAAAGGAGAAGACGATGGCAAATATAGATAATCTGGAGGTTACCCCGCTTGACGTGCAGGATAAGCCGCTTTTGCTTGTGGTTGACGATGAAGAAGTAAACCGTGAACTTTTGCGTAATATTCTGGAAGAACGCTATAAGATAGAGACTGCGGAAGATGGTCTGGAAGCGATGCAGTTTATCAGACGGCACCGTAGCGTACTTTCCGCTGTTTTGCTTGATCTTTCGATGCCCAAGATGAACGGCTTTGAGGTGCTCAAGGAAATCCGCCTTGATGATTTGCTGCGCCACATTCCAGTCATTGTCCTGACGGCTCATAAGGATGCTGAAATAGAAACTTTTGAGCGCGGAGCCAATGATTTTATCACTAAGCCCTTTGACATGCCGGAAATGATTCTTGCCCGTGTGGACAAAACTATCCGCATTGCAGAAGAAACCTATATCATTAGAACTACTGAAAAAGACCCGCTTACTGATTTGCCCAATATGTCTTATTTTAAGAAACTTTGCGGCATGAAGAAAAAGCAGTTGTTTGAAACAGGCGACACGGTTGTGTTCATGTATCTGGACATTATGAACATGAAGGCCTATAACGCCCGCTTTGGCTACCCTGAGGGCGACAACCTGCTGATTAGAGTGTCTACACTTTTGCAGGAAACTTTTGGTGATATGCCAGTCTGCCGCATTTCTGATGACCACTTTGCCGTGATGACGGGTATTGACCGCCATAAGTGGCAGTTGGAAGACTTGCGCAAAAAATTAAAGACAGCGGGAAAAGGAAACGGTGTGGAATTCCATGCGGGTATTTTTCCAGAAGGCGATGGCTTAGAGCCTGACATCATTACGGCAATTGACTATGCCCGCCTTGCCTGTTCAACCCTGCGGGGAAATCACAACGACTTTGTCTGCTACTACGACCAGAAACTGATGAAGGAGCATGACGACCGCCAGCACTTGCTTGAATTCTTTACCCAGGCCTTGGAGGAACACTGGATTAAGGTTTTCTATCAGCCTATTGTCCGTGCGGAGACAGGCGAAGTGTGTAACTATGAAGCCCTTGCCCGCTGGTTTGACCCGGAGCGTGGTCTGCTTTTTCCCGAAATCTTTATGCCGGTCATTGAAAACTATAATCTTGGCGCCCGCATGGACTTGTACATGGTGGAAGAAGTGTGCTGCGAATATGACAAGCGTAAGGCTGGCGGACTTACACCGGTGCCAGTTTCATTGAATTTCTGCCGCACGGACTTTGACCAGCGGGATATGGTGATGGCGATTACTGAAATTGCAGACCGCTACGAAGTTCCCCACAATATGCTGATGATTGAAGTGACGGAAAGCGGCTTCTCCCGCAATTCAGAATTCCTGCAGAATCAAATAGACCGCTTCCATGCGCTGGGCTATCAGGTATGGATGGATGACTTTGGTGACGGCTATGCTTCGCTGAATGTCTTACAGGACACTAACTTTGACCTGATTAAGCTGGACATTGGCTTTATGCGAAAGTTTGACCCTCAGGGAAAGAATGGCACGATTTTGCGTTCCCTCTTGAGGATGTCAAAGGAACTGGGTATTCATACGCTTGCGGAAGGCATTGAGACAAAAGAACAGTTTGACTTCTTGAAGGAGTACGGCTGTGAAAAGATTCAGGGATTCTACTTTGGAAAGCCCACACCCACTGATGAACTCTTGGAGCAGGTAAAGAAGGGCACTGCTCTGAAAAACGAGTCGCCAGAATCAGCGGCAAAATTCGAGGCATTGAAATAGTGGAGAGATAGACATGCTGACAAAAGAAGCATTGATTGCATACGGTGCAGACTACACAACGGGTATGGCTCGCTGTCTGAATAAGGAAGACTTTTATTTTAAGATGATCAAGATGGTTGCCGCAAATGAGAAATTTGGCTCATTGGGTGCGCATCTTGAGGCAAAGGACATAAAGGCTGCCTTTGAGGACGCTCATGCCCTGAAGGGTGTGGTTGGCAATGTGGCTCTTACTCCACTTTTTGAGGCGATTGAAGAAATTGTAGAGCCATTGCGTCGCGGAGAAGATAACGATTATGCTGCTCAGTATGCGAAGATTATGGATTTAAAGAAAAAACTGGATGAAATGATTGCGTAGGGGTTGTATGTCACGACGTAGAGTTGTTGTAACGGGGATGGGGGTAGTTTCTCCGGTGGGAAACACAGTTGAAGAAGCATGGAATGCAGTTAAAAATGGTAAGAGCGGTATAGGCAGAATAAGTCTTTTTGATTCTTCCGCGCTAAAAGTACATATTGCCGGTGAAGTAAAGAATTTTGATGTGGAGCGCTACGGTATTGACCACCGGGCAATCCGCAAGATGGCACGCTTTTCCCAGTTTTTGCTGGCGGCGAGCGCACAGGCTGTTTCTGATGCCGGCTACACAAGAGAAAATCTGAAAAATGAAAAAGTCGGGCTTTCCATCGGCTGCTGTCTGGGTGGCATGGATGTGGCGGAAGATGGCTTTGTAAAATATTTTGATCCGGCATTCGGTCCGGACAGGCTGCCGCCCCTTACAACTCCCATGATGATTTCTAACGAAGCCGCCGCAAACGTAAATTTGTACTACGGTCTGCAGGGCCTTTCCTGGACGCTGAACACAGCCTGTGCTTCCGGTACGGATGCCATTGGCCTTGCCCTGGATTTGATACGGAGCGGAAGGCTGGATATGGCTTTGAGCGGCGGTACTGAGTCTGCAATCAATGGCTTTACAGTGGGCACTTTTACGGCTTTGCAGGCACTTTCAATAAAACGTAATGATGAGCCGGAAAAAGCGAGCCGCCCCTTTGATGCAGACAGGGATGGTTTTGTGCTTTCTGAGGGAAGTGCAGTGCTGATGCTGGAAGAACTGGAACACGCAAAAAAGCGGGGAGCCAAAATTTACGGAGAAATTGCAGGCTTTGGCTCTTCAAATGACGCTTATCACATTACCGCCCCCCTGAAAGACGGAAGCGGTGCGGCTCTGGCAGTAAGGGAAGCTATTCAGGATGCGGGAATCAGGCCGGAAGAGGTGCAGTATTACAATGCACACGGCACTTCCACCAAGGCAAACGACAAGGGCGAAACAGCCATGCTCAAACTGGTTTTTGGTGAGCATGCAAAAAAACTGAAGGTTTCTTCTACCAAGAGCATGACCGGACACCTGGTTGGTGCGGCGGGAGCCATTGAAGCGCTTTTCTGTCTGAAGACTATTAATGATAATGTGATTGCACCTACTATCAATTTGGACAATCCTGACCTTGAAAACGGGTGTGATTTGGATTATGTTCCCAATAAGAGTATTTCCTGCAAAGTAGATGTAGCGGCAAGTGCATCTCTTGGATTTGGCGGACATAATGGTGCTTTGATTTTCAAGCGGTATGTTGACTAGTCTTGCGCCGGATTGGAGCGGTTGCGGCTTAAAAAAAGCCGCAATCCCGTCAGGGACGAGCCGGGGGAGGCGAGCCGCGGAAAGCCGGAAAGCCGTAAGGATGGCACTTACTTTTATTCTGCTTAACTGGCTTTGTTCCGGAATAATTGTCGCCCAAAATATAAAAAAAGAGACTCAGACTGGCGGACAGGAAATTATCTTTAAGACAAAAAATGCCTCTTCTTTTTATGACGGATTTGGAAAGCCGGTGAACCTGGATAATGACGGAAAAAAGCACTATCTGGCGGCGGTGTCCGGGGCGGTGGCGACTCAATTTCTTATTTTTGGCTGGGACAGGTATATTCTGCGGGCTGACTGGGCACAGGTGACCTGGGATGACGTGAAGACTTTTTACAAGCGGCGGCCGGAATGGGATACTGACTGGTACTGGACGAATTTTGTGCTGCATCCTTACCAGGGGGCACTGGCTTACATGGCGGGCAGAAACTCCAATTTGAACAGGGTAGAATCTCTGATTTTGACGGCTGCAAGTGATGCCATGTGGGAATGGTTTTTTGAGACGAATGCGCCTGCTTACAATGATCTGGTCTATTCTTTTGTGGGTGCTTTTGCTGTGGGTGAAATGCTCTACCGGCTTTCTCTGGAGGCAAGTGAAATAAACTGGCTTTTGGGCTGGGCGGTGAACCCGGAAAGGCTGTGGACTGAGTTGTGGACAAGGCAGAAACCGCGGGGAACGACGGGCAATATCTATGCTTTTTCTGTGCGCGCAACGATGGGAACTATGCATGCATGGTCCTGGTCTAAGGGTGGCGCGGGAAACAGGTCGGAAAGTTTTCCCCTCTATTTTTCGCCGGAAGTGTATATTGTTTATAATGACCCTTACAGGCATGATTCAAATTCTCCCTACAGTCACTTTGAACTGCGCATGGGTGCCGGTATTGGAAAAGGTTCTGGTTTCTGGCGGGGGCTGGCTGAAGCGGAAAAGTACCTGATGTATGATATTTTTATCTTCAGCAACGGCATGCTTTTTTCACGCTCACCGGACTGGGGTGCAAACCGGGATACTTCTATCGGTATGGTGCTGGATTATGATTTCCGCTGGCATTCCTATATGGATGTGTCTTCACTGGCACCGGGATTTGCCATTAAGCAGCGGATTTCTTATGAGGGGCGCAGAATTGAGTGGCAGTTTCATGGTGATGTGAATTTGCTGGGAACGACTGATTATTACCACTATCACCGGAATTTTGATATGGCAGTTTCTTTCCGCGATTACAGTTATATGGTTGGCGGAGAAACGGTCTTTTTGTGGCGCCTGATTACGGACAGCGGCTGGATGGCGGAATGCGATTTTCATGGCTATGTGGCCAGAGATTTACCAAGTCAGACTCAGGGAAAGCAGAGCCCGGGTTGGGAAGTCTTTGGATTTTTGGATCTGAACCTGGAGATTCCCCTGGCAGAAAAAGTTCGTATGGGTCTGGCTAATGAGTTGTATGTAAAAAAAGCCTGGTATGAGACGGCGAGCGATGTTTTTCAGCTTGCTTTTTCTTCTGCCCTCTATGCTAAGTTGCTTTTAAAGTAAAAAATTCCCTTTCGCTTACGCCCCTTTTGTCTGCAGGGCAAACGCCTTTGCATGCGCTCGCCCTGCATCCCCTCTGTTGACAGAGCGAAAAAAATACGTTAAACTCTCGGTATAAGTTACCGAATATTCGGTAACTTATACCGAGAGTCTTTTTTTTATGTATTTGTATCGCATCAACATGATGTTGCACCGAGGACTTTTGTTTTGCCTGATTCTGTTTCGCTGCTTTTTCATTCAGGCGCAGACCGCATCACATGTACTGGAATTTTCTTCTCCTCAGGACATTACTTTTGATGTAAACGCCGTGTCTGCGTCTCGGTCGGTGTACGGTATTCCTGTGCATGAAGGCAATGACGGAAAAAAGCACTATCTGACGGCACTTAGCGGCATGTTGCTTTCCGAAGGTATTATCCATGGCTGGAGTCGTTTTGTCGTGGGTGCAGGCTGGGCAAAAGTGTCCGTGGATTCGCTTCTTGACTGGCGGCGTGAGTTGGAATTTGATGACGATTATGTGTGGACGAATTTTGTGCTGCATCCCTTTCAGGGCAGTTTGTATTATATGGCGGCGCGGAATGCCAATTTGAACCGCATTGAATCACTGGGAGTGACGGCACTGGGGGATTTTATCTGGGAGTGGTTTGCCGAGACTACCAGTCCGTCAATAAACGATTTGTTTTATTCGTTTGCGGGAGGATTTGCTGTTGGTGAGATGATGTATCGACTTTCGCTGGAGGCAGAGCAGATTTCGGGCTTTTTTGGCTACGCAGTGAATCCCATGCGCATTTGGACTGACCCGCTTACCCGTACAAAACCGCGGGGAACAGTGGGAAATATTCATAAAATTTCACTGAAATACAAAGTGGGTACGGTACGAACATATTCTTACTCCGGTTATGATACTGTTCAGTCGCCTGCGGAACATTTTCCGCTGTTTTTGTCGCCTGATATTTCCATCATTTATAATGACCCTTACGGACACGATTCCAACGACCCTTTCAGCCAGTTTGATTTTCGCTTTGCGGTAGGACTTGGTGCGGGGTCTGGAAGATGGCGTGGCATGTTGAGCGAGGAACAGCATGTCATGTACGATATTTTTCTTTCCAGCAACGGCATGCTCTTTGCCCGCGCACTGGATGTTGACAGCAACAAAGATACAACGGTCGGCATGGTGCTTGATTATGATGTACGCTGGCAGTCGCTCATAGACATTGCTTCTCTTGCCCCTGGTTTTGCGATAAAGCAACGTATCCGTCGATTGAGCAATACCGTTGAGTGGCAGTTGCATCTTGATTGGAATCTTTTGGGTATAACAGACTACTATTATTTTCATCGTGCACCAGACTCAAACATGATGGGTGCCCGTCGTGATTACAGTTATATGGTAGGCCCTGAGGTGGTTTTTCAGTGGAATTGGATGAACAAAAAGGGTTTCCTTTTTGAAAACATCGTGCATGCCTATGCGGGGTACGACTTTGCTTTTCAGACCCAGACAAATCAAAGCACGGGATGGGAATATATCGGGATGTGGGAGATGAATTTTGAGTTGCCGCTCCCAAAAGAACTGTTTTTAGGGCTGGGAACAACGGTCTATCTAAAGTACGCCCGATATGAGTCTGTAGACGATGTTTTTCAGCATGCCTATTTTGCGAATTTCTACCTAAAGCGGCAATTGCACTAGAAAAAACTGCGATATACAAAACTTTTATTTTTCTGTAGAATTACGGCGGGTGGAAAAAATCAATGAAATTTAACAGCACACGAAATAGCAGCGTATTTGTAAACTTTGAAAAAGCGGTGACTGACTGTCTCCCGGCAGACGGTGGACTCTATATTCCGTCGGACAGCCCTGACTTGCGCCGCTGGATTTTGTACACGAATGAAAACACTCCTTTTGCAAGCATTGCCGGTGCCCTTAC
>DFDV01000191.1:0-22379 GCA_002369025.1 Treponema sp. UBA3819
TTGATTGAGGCGGCAAAGGCTGAAGGTGAATTGACCGTTTACGGTTCCTGTGAGGAAGAATATCTTTCTGCCGCAGTAAATCATTTCTCAGAATTGTACGGCATCAAGACAAAGTATCAGCGTCTTTCAACGTCTGAAGTTTACACAAAGATTTCAGAAGAAAAGGGTAAGCCCTCTGCTGACGTATGGTTTGGCGGTACAACAGACCCCTATAATGAAGCAACTGCTGCAGGACTTCTGGAACCCTATGCGGCAGAAAACGCAAAGAATCTTATCAACGACAACTACAAGGATTCAGCAAATAACTGGTTCGGTATTTACAAGGGAATCTTGGGCTTTATGGTCAATACTGAAGAATTGAGCCGCCTGGGTGTAAAGGCTCCCGCTACATGGGATGACCTGCTCAAACCTGAATACAAGGGTCTGATTATGCTTTCAAACCCCAATACTGCAGGTACAGCAAAGCTGATTATTAACACCATGATTCAGATGAAAGGTCATGACGCTGCAATGGAATACTTTAAGGCTCTGGACAAGAATGTTGCCCAGTACACAAAGTCTGGTTCTGGTCCTTCAAAGATGGTTGGTCCCGGAGAATGTGTTATCGGTGTAGGCTTTCTTCATGACGGTATCTATCAGATTCTGCAGGGCTACAAGAACATCGGCCTGATTGTTCCTTCTGACGGAACATCATACGAAATCGGTGCAACTGCAATCTTCAAGGGCGCTCAGCATCCTAATGCTGCAAAACTCTGGATTGAATATGCTCTTTCACCTGAGTGCGTAAACATGGCAAAGAAAAACGGTTCATATCAGTTCCTGGTGCTCAGCAATGCAGAACAGCCTTCAGAAGCAGCACAGTTTGGTCTGGATATGAACAACACAATCAACTACGACTTTGAAGACGCAAAGAAGAACAGTGCAAAATACATTGAAGACTTCTTTGCAGCTCTTGAAGGTGGTTCAGACAAATTCAAGACAAAGTAAATCGTACAAAAATACGGTTTATATAATTGACTGGCAGTTTGCCTTTTCTGCTTGAAGGCAGACTGTTACGGCTGGGCATCTTTGATGGTGCCCGGCTTTTTTGTAAATAAGGAGGAGGTGCGCATGGCAACAGCCCAGAGTGCGCAGCTTGAGCGCAAAAAATTCTTTGCAGACCCGATTATGATTACAATGATTGGTGTTCTGCTTATTTTTTTGACACTGTTCATTTTATATCCGCTTTTGATGGTGCTGATTGACAGTTTTTTCAGCAGCGGAAAAATTACACTTGATGTCTTTAAGCGCATATTGAGCCTCAAGCGTTTTCAGACGGCATTTACCAATACCCTTGCACTTGGTTTTATCACCGGTATTTTTTCTACGGCAATAGGACTTCTCTTTGCCTATGTGGAAGTATATGTTCAGCTGCGGAGCAAAATGCTTACCACGCTTTTCAGGCTTGTGTCCATGCTGCCTATCGTTTCGCCTCCCTTTGTACTTTCTCTTTCAATGATTATGCTTTTTGGCCGAAGCGGTATTATAACCCGTTCACTCTTGCATATTTATGACAGCAATGTGTACGGATTAAAGGGTATTGCAATCGTACAGATTATGACATTTTTCCCAGTCTGTTATCTGATGCTGAGGGGACTTTTGAAAAATATTGATCCCTCTCTGGAAGAAGCGGCCCGGGATATGGGGGCAAGCCGCTTTAAGGTCTTTACCAGCGTAACTCTGCCCCTCATGCTTCCCGGTCTGGGAAACGCATTCCTTGTTACCTTCATTGAGTCTGTCGCTGACTTTGCAAACCCAATGTTAATCGGCGGCTCATTCGATACGCTGGCCACAACAATTTACCTGCAGGTAACGGGTGCATACGACTCTACGGGTGCGGCGGCCATGAGTGTGGTTCTGCTTTCACTTACAGTCGTCCTCTTCCTTATCCAGAAGTATTATCTTGAGGCAAAAACCGCCGCTACATTGAGCGGAAAAGCCAGCCGCCAGCGCATGCTGATTGAAGACAATTCCGTGCGTTATCCTTTGGCTGTCATCTGTGGACTTGCCTCTGCATTTGTTCTGCTCATGTACATTATGGTGCCGATTGGTGCTCTCTTTACCCTGTGGGGACGAGATTATCATCTGACCTTTAAGTGGTTCAACTATATGTTCAGAACTTCAGGTCTGAAAGCCTTTAAGGATTCTTTCCTGCTGTCAATAATTGCGGCTCCTCTGACGGCATTCCTTTCCATGGTCATTTCTTACCTGGTTGTAAAGAAGAAGTTTAAGGCGAAGGGCTTTATTGAATTTGTCTCCATGCTTGCCATGGCTGTTCCGGGAACGGTTCTCGGTATCGGTTACATCCGCGGCTATGCAAACGGACTCTTCCGCACTGGTGCATTGAGCAGCCTCTACGGTACCGGTCTGATTCTGGTTATCGTCTTTATCGTGCGTTCTCTTCCAACGGGAACCCGAAGCGGCATCTCAGCCCTGAGACAGATTGACAAATCAATAGAAGAAAGTGCCTATGATATGGGTGCAGGTTCCGGCCGCGTCTTTATGACTGTAACGCTTCCGCTGATCAGGGATTCATTCTTCAGCGGTCTGGTCACGGCATTCGTCCGCTCAATCACGGCAATTTCTGCAATCATCCTGCTGGTAACGCCGCAGTATCTTTTGATTACCTGTCAGATTAATGAACAGGCGGAAAAAGGTTCTTACGGTATTGCCTGTGCCTATGCGACGGTACTTATCATCATCACTTACGGTGCAGTTCTCATAATGAATACGCTGATAAAGTATCTGGGAGCAAGTCGCCCGGTAAAATACAGATAGGAGTTTTTAGTATGAAAGAAAAGAAAGGTGTAAAGCTAGACCACATTTCTAAGATATATCAGGACCCCAAGACGGGAAAAGAGTTTTATGCGGTAAAGGATACCACACTGGAGATTAAACCGGGCTCATTTGTGACGCTCCTGGGACCTTCCGGCTGTGGAAAGACAACCACCCTTCGTATGATTGCAGGCTTTGAAAGCCCGGATGAAGGAGAAATCTATCTGGGTGATGATGCCATCAATGCACTGCCGCCCAACAAACGCGACACTGCAATGGTATTCCAGAGTTATGCACTTCTGCCTCACTACAATGTCTTTGACAATGTGGCTTATGGTCTTAAAATCCGCAAGGTGCCCAAGGCAGAAATTGAAGAAAAGGTACTTTCCATGCTCAAACTCGTAGAAATGGAAGGTATGGAAACCCGCATGACAAACCAGCTTTCCGGCGGTCAGCAGCAGCGTGTTGCACTGGCACGTGCCCTGGTTATGGAGCCGGGAGTTCTGCTTTTTGATGAACCTCTTTCCAACCTTGACGCAAAACTGCGCGTTACCATGCGTACTGAAATCCGTAAGATTCAGCAGAAAGTCGGCATTACCGCCGTCTATGTTACCCATGACCAGAGCGAAGCCATGAGTATTTCTGACCAGATTATCATCATGAGCAAGGGCAGGGTAGAGCAGATTGGTTCTCCGCGGGAAATTTACTACCACCCCAACAACAAATTTGTTGCGGACTTTATCGGTGAGGCAAACTTCCTTGATGCGGAAGTAAAGACTGCTGAAGACGGCAAGGCAAGGATTCTGGTGAGCGGAAATGAAATGACTGTTCAGAACTACATCGGTGCAAAGGCAGGGGACAAGGTTTCGCTGGTTCTTCGCCCGGAAAATGTCAAACTTGCAGACTCCGGTACGCTCCAGGGAAAAGTCACGCTTTCTACCTTTATGGGCTCATATCAGTACTATCAGGTGGAAGTGGACGGTAAAGAAATCCAGATTACCGACTACAACCCCATTGGCCGCAAGACTTACGAGGCAGGTGAAACGGCATATCTGGACTTTGATGCAAACGGCGTGTACGTGCTGTAAAAAATAATATTTCCTATTGATAAACTAGGTAAATAATGCTACCATGGTGTTATCAGTAGGAGATAGTAATGAAAGATGATTGTCCGCTGCAAAGACAGATTATATGTGTAGCCGCACTCTTTTTGTGTGTGCTTATGCCTTTGTTTGCAAAAGCTAAGGCTGATTCGTCATCTCCTGCAATGCCTGAGCGGGTAGTTGCGCTTTCAAAATCAGTGGCGGACATGTGGCTTTTGGCGGGCGGCAGGCTTTCGGGAACGACAAGTGACGCACTTGAGCTGGACGGTATTGACGGTGCGGTGAGCGTGGGTACTTTGACGACTGCAAGTCTTGAGGCAATCGTCTCTCTAAAGCCTGATTTGGTTCTTTTGACCTTGGATATTCCCTTGCATAAAAAATTTGTCGGCACGTTTAGGGATTTGGGGATTTCCACTTATATTGTCAATGTCAAATATTTTTCCGACTACGAAAAAGTCATGCGGGATTTTACTGATTTGACTGGCAGAAAAGACTTGTTTGAAAAAAATGTCGCTTCCGTAAAAAGGGACATTGATGCAATTTGCGCTTCGTCTCAGGCACAAAGAAATAGAAAGGAAAAGGCAGCAACCTATCTTTTTTTGCGGGCGAGTGCGACAAAAAATAAGGTTCTCAAAGACCATTTTGGAAACGAAATCTTTGTAAATCTGGGCTTACAGTCCATTATTTCTGACGAAAGCGCCCTTGATGAAGTGAGCGTGGAGGCAATTGTTAGGGCAGACCCCGCCTACATTTTTGTGACGAGTCAGGGAAATCAGCAGAAGGCGGATGAAGCCTTTTATCGTGCCTATGCCTCAAATCCTGCCTGGAAGAATCTACGCGCAGTAAAAGACGGGCATGTTATCATGCTGCCAAAAGACTTGTTCAATTATAAACCGAATGCGCAGTGGGCAAAAGCCTACGAATATGTTTTGGGTGTGCTTTGATGCAAAAAAAACGTGGACCGAATATCAGTTTTTCCCTCCTCGTCTCTGTTGGATGTGCCTTCTTCCTTGTCTTCTTTATGCTTGCCTTGTTTGCAGGAACAAAGGGTTTGACTTTTGGCGAAGGCCTTGCTGCGGCACGAGAGGGGGTTTTTGGTGAGGGCATGGAAAGGGGTGCGCAGACTATCTTACTCCAGCTGAGACTTCCCCGTGCATGTGCGGCGGTCTTGTGCGGAGCGGCCCTCTCGGTTTCCGGGCTTTTGCTCCAGTTAAGTTTGAACAACACTCTTGCAAGCCCTGGCATTATCGGGGTGAATGCGGGCGCAGGCCTTTTCGTGCTTTTTCTGTCGCTTTTCTTTCCCTATGCGGCCTTAGTTCGTTCTACCAGTGCTTTTTTTGGGGCATTGTGCGCGGTCTTCATTGTCTACCTGATTAGCGGGCGGGCGGGAATTACCAGAACTACGCTTGTGCTTTCTGGCGTGGCAGTATCTTCGCTTATGACGGCAGGAATTGACATTCTGATTACACTTCATCCGGAAATCGTGGTGGACAAAATCGCCTTTAGTTTGGGCGGCTTTCAGAATCTGAGCCTTGCTTCCCTGCGCATTGCCTCTCCCGTTATTCTGCTGTCGCTTGTGGGTGCTTTTTTGCTTTCTGGAGGGATTGATTTATTTCAGCTGGGAGATGAGACTGCATTTGGCCTGGGGCTGAATGTGCGCTTGTGCCGGGCTGCTGCCATTGCGGTTTCGGGCATTCTTGCGGGGGCGGCGGTGAGTGTGTGCGGACTTTTGGGCTTTGTGGGACTTTTGATTCCCAATTTTATCCGTATGGTCAGCAGGAATAAAACGAAGCGGAGCATAATCCTCTGTGCTCTTTTGGGCGCGGATTTTTTGCTTTTTTGTGATCTGCTTTCCCGCATCCTCTTTTTTCCCTATGAACTTCCTGTGGGATTGTTTCTTTCTTGTCTCGGCTCGCCATTTTTTATCTGGATGCTGATTTCCAAAAAGAAGAGGCTTTCCGTATGATTCAGATTAAAAACCTCAGGGCGGGGTATGATGGAAAAGAAATCTTGAATATTCCTTCGCTTACCTTTAATGACGGCGAGATTACGGCGGTAGTCGGCTTGAATGGGAGCGGAAAGTCAACCCTTCTCAAATCAATTTTGGGCATGAACCGCTATGCGGGAGACCTTCTGGTGGACGGAAAAAATCTTCTTTCCAGTGGACACAAGACGCGGGCAAAAACGCTTGCCTATCTTCCTCAGGTACATTCATCGGCAAATCTTGATGTATACACGCTGGTCTGCCATGGACGATTTCCCTATCTTGGTTTTTCAAAAGTGCTTGGGCAAAAAGATAGGGATTTTGTGGAAAAGGCGCTGCGTCTGACGGACATGTGGGAAAAGCGTGAAAAAAATCTTGCTGAAATCAGTGGGGGTGAGCGGCAGCGGGCCTATCTTGCCATGGTTATTGCTCAGGACACCCGCATGATTTTGCTTGACGAGCCTACCACCTATATGGACATAAAGCACCAGGTGGAGATTTTGAGGGTCTTGCGCTCTCTTGCGGATCAGGGCAGGGGGATAGTGCTTACAAGTCACGATTTACCTCAGAGTTTCAGTCTGTGTGATAGAGTGTGCTTGATGCAGAATGGAAGCATTGTGGCACAGGGGAGAAGTGAGGAACTTTTGGCAGATTCCTCTGTGGTGCGGAGCGTTATGGGAGTCAGCCTGCGAGAGGTGCAGGGCGATGATTTTTTGTACCGCTATGGTATTATTCAATAAGAAAGGAGTTTTTGTTGAAAACTTTATTAGGGGGAATGGATTTATGACAAAATGGACTGGCCTAGCATTGGGGCTGTTTCTTGCCTCTAGTGTCTGTGCGGCTGACTTTACTACAAAGGGAAACATACTTTTTGGAGGCACGGCGGTGGAAAGAACATGGGATGCAGCCTTTGATAATTCGAACATTGACTTTGGCGGGCTGTATCTGATGGGAGACTTTATTGTTTCGACAAAAAAAATCACCGCCGGAGGAAAAATCTACTGGCGCGTAAAAAAATCTGACGATAGCCGTGATTTGGACAGCGATACTGGCTTTGCCCAAAAACTGGACATTAAACGCGCCTACATCAGATTTCGTCCTTTTGGTGACAGCCTTCTTGAAATTTCCGGCGGAAAACTCTACTCTTACTACCTTACGGGAAATTATTTTCAGCTTGCAGAAATCTACACAGGCTCAAGCCGCTGGGGAAAGACAGGCGTAGGCGTAAAAAGTGAATTTGCAGGCTTTACGCTTGGCGGGGCAATTCCCCTTACGGAAAGTTATCTGGAATTTCAGAACTACCGCGCTTTCTTCCTTGCCGCTGAATACGATTTTTCTCATCTCTCAGAAAAGGTACCGCTTTCCTTTGGTGCGTCTTTCGGCATGGAATATTCTGCCACGGAGAAAAAAGGTGCAGATACCGTGGTGGAAAAGAATGTGTACAGCACAGTGAGTTTGAATTTCAAGCCGAAAACAGACGGATTTCTTTCTAAAGTGAATGTGGCTCTTTCTGCTTCCTTCAACTCTGAGCCCTATGTGGCAAATTCTACGTTTAAAAACGTGACGAATTACGGGGCAGACCATCTGTCTAAGTCTCACTTTGCTTCAGTAAATTTCCGTGGCTACCTTGGGCCTGTGCAACTGCTTGCAGAAGGTGAGGCGGGACATTCTTCCGAGGGCAGCATGATTCCCCTCTATGGAGGAGCGCAACTTTTGATTCCCCTGGTGGAGCATCTGGCCTTTAAGCCCCGCTTTTTCTATTACGCTGCCCTTGATGCTTCCGATGGCGCAAACAGCCGCATGACCTTTGAGTTCTATCCCCGCCTTTGGATTACGGCAGGACAGTGGATTTTTTCTCTTGGTGCAGATTTTTTGCATAAGCAGGTTGCAGAGTCCGCTTGGCGGTGGGAATGGTCGGTGCCCTTCTATGTGGAATACAAAATCGGAAAATAGAACCTAAAAACTGTGGTTATGAAGTAACAAGATGATGCTTTTCCATGAAAGGAGACTTGACAAAATATAAACCTAGTAATACCATGGGAAAAGTTAATAAATAACATGAGGTACTATCGGAGGCAAGGGAAATGGCAGGAACAGTCGATAAAGCCGCACTCAAAGCGGGCGGACTTATGCCGCAGGTTCAGCAGGGAAAATATTCTCTGCGTGTAATGACAATCGGAGGAAATATGACTGCCGAGCAGATTGCGACAATTTCGGCAGTGGCAAAAAAATACGGACACGGCTATGTGCATATGACCAGCCGTCAGGGTATTGAGATTCCTTTTATTGATGTGGAAGACGTGGACGAGGTAAAGGCTGAACTTTTGGCGGGTGGTGTGCCGACGGGTGTATGTGGTCCCCGTGTGCGTACGGTTACTGCCTGTCAAGGAAAGGCAATCTGTCCCAACGGAATTATTGATACCTATCCCATTGCTGAGGAACTGCACAAACGCTATTTTGGCCGTGCCTTGCCCCATAAATTTAAGTTCGGAGTGACGGGCTGCCGAGCAAACTGTCTTAAAACTGAAGAAAATGACTTTGGCGTGAAGGGTGGCATGGAAGTCAAGGTCAACAATGAAAAGTGCAAGAAATGCGGCGTGTGCGTTAAGACTTGCCGTTGGAATGCAATTACTTTGGACAAAGAAAAAGGCATTTCTTTTGATGCGGAAAAATGCGTCAAGTGCGGTCGCTGCGTAAAGGCGTGTCCCTTTGATGCATGGCAGGGTGAGGCAGGCTACGTGGTGTCTTTAGGCGGGCTTTTTGGAAACGAAATCTACAAGGGTGAATCCTTTTTGCCGCTTATCAAGGACAAGGAAACCCTGTTTCGCGTAGCGGATGCTGCAATCAATTATTTTGAGCAGAATGCAAAGCCCAGCGAACGATTCCGTTTTACGATTCAGCGTACAGGTGAAGAAAATTTCAAAAAAGCAATGCTGGAGGCATACAATGGCTGAGTATGTTTCTGAAAATGGCGTAAAAGCAGATGATTTTGTTGACATTACCGATAAAGTGTGTCCGCTTACATTCGTAAAGGCAAAGGTCGCCATGGAAGAACTGGATGATGGTGAAATTCTTGCCATAAAAATGAATGACGGTGAGCCAGTACAGAATGTGCCGCGCTCAATGAAAGATGAGGGGCATCAGGTGCTGGAGTTGAACGACAATGGCGATGAAACCTATACGCTGTATGTGCAGAAAAAATCATAATCGGAGGAAGAAATGACTATTACAATTGCGGGTGTTAAAAAAGAGGTGAAAGACGGTATCACCTTGCCGGAACTTATTGAGCAGGAAAAAGTGGAGACACCGATGTATGTAACTGTATCCATTAATGAAGAATTTGTAAAAAAATCCGATGAGGCAGCCACCGTGCTAAAAGAAGGGGATTCCGTGGAATTCCTCTACTTTATGGGAGGCGGTCAATAATGGCGATGACGGACGAGCAGGTTGAACGCTATTCCCGCCACATCATTCTGAATGAAGTGGGCGTAAAAGGGCAGAAAAAATTGCTGAATGCAAAAGTGCTGATTATCGGTGCTGGTGGACTGGGTGCTCCTTGCGCCATGTATCTTGCGGCGGCTGGCGTTGGTACGATTGGCATTGTGGACGCGGATGTGGTTGACCTTTCCAATTTGCAGCGGCAGATTATCCATGCCACGGCCGATGTGGGGAAAGCAAAGGTCAAGTCTGCGCAGGAGACGATGACGGCAATGAATCCGGATGTGACGGTTAAAACATACCAGCTTTTTGTCAATTCCACGAATATCCGTGAACTTGTCCGCGAATACGATTTTGTGATAGACGGTACTGATAATTTTCCGGCGAAATTTCTGATTAATGATGCCTGTGTAATGGAAAAAAAGCCTTTCAGCCATGCGGGCATTATCAGGTTTAAGGGGCAGTTGATGACCTATATTCCAGGTCAGGGGCCATGCTATCGCTGTGTCTTTAAGGATCCGCCGCCAAAAGACGCTGTTCCCACCTGCAAGCAGGCGGGCGTTATCGGTGCAATGGGTGGTGTAATCGGCTCCTTGCAGGCCATGGAAGCGATTAAGTATATCGTGGGGGTAGGGGAAAACCTTGTGGGCAAACTCCTCACCTATGATGCGCTTAAAAATGATTTCCACGCAATCAAATTGCCACCTGTTGACGGGAAGTGTCCTGTCTGTGGTGAAAATCCCACGATTAGGGAACTGATTGACTATGAACAGGCGGCCTGTGATTTAAAATCCGCCCATTAAAGCAGTTTGAAAAAAGGAGGCATGATAAAAAGTACTTCCTTGTACTTTTTATCATTTGCAGATTTTGCCGTTGGCAAAACTGCGATTTCGTGCCTCCTGCACGACCGCTAACGCGGTGTTTTTAAAGGAGATGCACGATGATTACCCTGAAAAAGTCTGACTATGACAAGATAGTCTCTCATGCCAGATCTTGCCTTCCGGAAGAAGCCTGTGGACTGATTGCGGGCACGGAAACAAATGGCGTCAAGGAAATCAAAGAGGTGTATCTCCTTGAAAACACTGACCACTCGCCTGAGCATTTTAACATCAGCCCTCAGGACCAGTTAAAAGCCATCAAGAACATGCGGGCCAAGGGGCTTAGTCCTCTTGGAAACTGGCATTCTCATCCGGAAACTCCCAGTCGTCCCTCAGAGGAAGATAAAAGACTCTTTTTCGACTCAAAGGCGCGCTATCTGATTCTCTCGCTCATGGATAAAAATAATCCCGTGCTCAATGCATTCATTGTAGAACATCACACGGATGTTAGCCGCGACTTGATTCAGCTGGTAGACTGATAAAAAAAATCAAAAAAAGTATTGACTAAATTTTTGCGAAAATGTAGCATTGATTTTATCAATTAAAAACCTACTAAACAGATAGGTAATATAAAAAATAAAGCATCGGAGGTGTTTTATGAAAAAAGTAACAGTTTCTGGTATCGCTCTCGCAGCGGTAGTTGCCCTTGCAGTATTTGGTGTAACATCATGCAGCAAGAAAAATGGCACTGCTTCTGGCTCTGCTCGTGCAGCAGGAGAAAAAGTGACCATCACCAATGTATCCTATGATCCGACCCGTGAACTTTATGCAAGCTACAACAAGGTCTTTGCTGCCCACTGGAAAGAACTTTCTGGTCAGGATGTTGAAGTTACTCAGAGCCATGGCGGTTCTGGAAAGCAGGCTCTGGAAGTAGCAAATGGTCTTGAAGCAGACGTAGTGACCCTTGCTCTGGAATATGATGTTAATGCCGTACAGAAGGCCGGTCTGATTCAGCAGGGCTGGGTGTCAAGATTCCCCCTGGATTCTTCACCCTACACATCAACAATCGTCTTCCTGGTACGCAAGGGAAACCCCAAAAAGATTCTTGACTGGGATGACCTTATCCGTCCGGGAATTGGCGTCATTACCCCAAATCCCAAAACATCTGGCGGTGCATGCTGGAACTACCTCGCAGCATGGGCATTTGCTCAGCGCAAGTTTAACAATGACGAAACAAAAGTACGCGATTTCGTAAAGAAAATCTATGCGAATGTTCTGGTACTGGACAGTGGTGCCCGTGGTGCTACAAATTCATTCGTTCAGAACAAGCAGGGTGATGTGCTTCTGGCATGGGAAAACGAAGCCTTCCTATCTATCGCTGACTATCCCAATGATTATGAGATTGTTACCCCTTCATTGAGCATTCTGGCACAGCCGTCAGTAGCAGTTGTTGACGAAGTGGTTGACCGCCGTGGAACCCGTAAGGTTGCAACTGAATATCTGAATTATCTTTATTCAGAAGAAGCACAGCGTCTGGCAGGAAAGAATTTCTACCGCCCGTCAAACAAAAAGGTACTTGCTGAGTTTGCAAATGTATTCAACCTGAACATCAATCTGGTTACGATTAACGATTTTGGCGGTTGGGATGCTGCTCACGACAAGCACTTTAAGAATGGCGGCTTGTTCGATCAGATTTACAACAAAAAGTAAGTAAAACAAGAGATTGGAGAGAGGATATTTGGCAGTTGCATGAAAGTGTGACTGCCATTTTTTGAACATAGACGAGAGAGGAATCTGAGGAGTATGAGTAAAAAGCAGAAGCGTGTTATTCCCGGCTTTGGCGTAAGCATGGGAGTTACGATAACCATTTTAAGCCTTATCGTATTGATTCCACTGGCATCGCTGGTGGTGTTTTCGGCACGTCTTGATCCGAAGGAATTCCTGGTCGTCATCACCCGGGACCGTGTGCTTTCCAGTTTCTGGGTCAGTTTCAGTACGGCTTTTGTCGCTTCACTGGTGAATGCCGTTATGGGAACCATTATTGCCTGGGTCCTGGTCCGCTACACCTTTCCCGGAAAAAGAATTATGGACGGCATCATTGAGCTTCCTTTTGCTCTGCCTACGGCGGTTGCCGGCATTTCGCTTACTTCACTGATGGCAGACACAGGCTGGGTAGGAAGTATTTTTGCGCGTTTCGGCATAAAAATTGCCTACACAAAAACAGGCATTACGGTCGCGCTCATTTTTATCGGCATTCCCTTTGTTGTCCGTGCCGTCCAGCCTGTTCTGGAAAAATTTGATGCCGCCTATGAAGAAGCGGCCAGTGTTCTTGGAGCAAACCGCAGGGTTATTTTCCGCCGGGTCATTTTGCCGGAGCTTTTGCCTGCCCTGCTTACCGGTACGGGGCTTGCCTTTGGACGTTGTCTGGGTGAATACGGAAGCGTTGTTTTTATCGCAGGAAATCAGCCCTTTAAGACGGAAATTACTCCGCTTATCATCATGTCAGAATTGCAGGAATACGATTATCCGGCGGCAACAAGTATTGCCCTTGTCATGCTGGTTTTTTCTTTCCTCATTCTTTTTCTGGTGAACATAATGCAGTCTCATAATACAAAGATTCTCGGAGGTAAGGCATGAGTAAAAAAGACTCGATTGTCCGCTTGCGCCTCAGAAAAAACTCTGGCGCGGTAAAGTGGCTTTTAATAGGAATAAGTGCACTTTTTCTCTTTGTCCTTTTGATTTTGCCCCTCATTACAGTTGTCGTCAATTCGCTTGCAAAGGGCATTGCCTTCTATGCAAAGTCAATCGCTGACCCTTATGCGGTCAAGGCGATCTGGCTTACGCTAAAAGCAACCCTCTGGTCGGTGATTATCAATACCGTTTTTGGACTTTTTGCTGCGTGGACGGTGACGAAATTCCGCTTTCACGGCAAGAAAGTGCTTACCACCCTGATAGATGTTCCCGTAACGGTTTCTCCGATTATTGCAGGTTTGATTTTCATTTTGATTTTTGGGCGGCAGAGCCCTTTGTTTCCCTTTCTCAAGGCGCACGGCATTCAGATTGTGTTTGCGGTACCGGGTATTGTCCTTGCAACGGTCTTTGTTACCTTTCCCTTTGTGAGCCGTGAATTGATTCCTGTACTGGAGACTCAGGGAACAGATGAAGAGGAAGCGGCCGCCCTGATGGGTGCAAAGTGGCATACAATTTTTACGCGGGTTACCTTTCCCCATATCAAATGGGCATTTTTGTACGGAGTAGTTTTGTGTACGGCCAGGGCAATGGGAGAGTTCGGAGCCGTTTCCGTTCTGTCCGGACATTTGCGCGGCAAGACCAATACGCTTCCCCTTCATATTGAAATCCTCTTCAATGAGTTTCAGTATGTTCCAGCCTTTGCCGTATCTTCAATACTGGTTCTTCTGGCAATCATCGTTTTGATTTTGCGCACGACGCTGGAAAAAGTGGGAAAAAAAGAGCAGGAAACTAACAGATAGGAGAGCAGGCTATGTATGTCGAACTGAAAAATATAAATAAATCCTTCGGCTCATTCAAGGCATCGGATGATGTGAGCTTTGGCGTGGAAAAAGGAAAACTTGTCGCGCTTTTGGGACCAAGTGGCAGTGGAAAGACGACGATTCTGCGCATGATTGCCGGACTTGAAAGCCCTGATTCTGGCCAGGTAATCATTGACGGGAATGTGGTGAACGACATCCCCGCAAGCAAAAGGGGCATTGGGTTTGTCTTCCAGAATTACGCCCTTTTCCGCTACATGACTGTAGAAGAAAACATCGCCTTTGGCTTAAAAGTACAGAAACTGGACAAAGGCTTTATCAAACAGCGAGTGGAAGAGATGATTGAACTCGTGGGCTTAAATGGCATGGGAAAACGCTATCCAAGTCAGCTTTCCGGCGGACAGAGGCAACGGGTGGCTTTTGCGCGCGCAATTGCTCCTAACCCCCATCTTCTGCTTTTGGACGAGCCCTTTGCTGCTATCGACGCAAAAGTTCGCCAGGAACTGCGCGCATGGCTTCGTTCAATGATCAGCAGGCTGGGCATTACAAGCATTTTTGTCACCCACGATCAGGAAGAGGCAGTCGAAGTAAGTGATGAAATCATCGTCACAAACCATGGACGGGTTGAGCAGGTTGGAAGTCCGCTTGCAATTTATCGTAAGCCGCAGACCGCTTTTACGGCAAAATTTTTCGGTCAGGCGGGTTATCTGAACGATTACCATGTCTTTAGGGATTTTAAAATTATTGAGAATGCAGACGAAGCCTTTACCCGCCCGGAGTTTGTCAAAATCACCAAGAAAAATGAAGTGGAAAAATACACCTACTCTGCAGTGAACGGCGTGGTCAAAGATGTCTGCTTCCGGGGTACGCATATTGAGCTGAGGGTGGCTGTGAATGATTCTGAAATCATCGCAAACCGCCGTCTGGATGAGGCTCCGATTGAAATTGGTGAGGATGTAAGCGTCTTCCTCTACCGTATTTTTGTCACCAAGGGAAATGAGGTATATCAGCTTTTGAATCAGGCTCTCGATGAGGACTATGTCTTTATTTAGGATTAAAACATAGTAAATTGCTGGGAAATTAAAGAGCTTAAAATGAAAAAAGAACTTGTTCAAACAGATGTATTGATAATCGGCGGAGGAACGGCTGGCTGCTATGCCGCAATCACATTGGGAAGTCATGCTGAACTTTCCGTGGTGATTGCAGAAAAAGCGAATATCCAGCGTTCCGGCTGTCTGGCGGCTGGAGTAAATGCCCTTAACGCATATATCACCGAAGGTCACAGCCCGCAGGATTATGTTGATTACGCTACAAATGATGCGGAAGAAATCGTGCGCCCGGATTTGCTGCTTTCCCTGAGCGAAAGGCTTAATGCAGTTACCGCAGATTTGGAAAGGCGGGGACTGGTCATCCTGAAAGATGAGCAGGGAAAGTATGTCAGCCGTGGCTGGCGCAACATCAAAATCAATGGAGAGAACATAAAACCCCTGCTTGCATCAGGTGTGCGCGAGCAAAAGAATGTCCGTGTCATCAATCACCTGAACATCACAGATTTGGAGACAGCTAGAGACAGTGACGGAAAGGCTCTCGTTATCGGTGCATTTGGTTTTGATGTGAATGACGGCACTTTCTACCACATAAAGGCAGGCGCTGTCCTGATTGCGACAGGTGGTGCGGCCGGGCTCTACAGGCCGAATAATTCTGGCTTCTCCCGCCATAAAATGTGGTATTCGCCTTTCAATACGGGGGCTGGATATGCAATGGGCCTTCTTGCAGGAGCCGAGATGACGACCTTTGAGATGCGTTTTATTGCCCTGCGCTGTAAGGATACGATTGCACCTACGGGAACAATCGCACAGGGAGTAGGTGCAAAACAGGTGAATGCGGCTGGCGAAGTCTATGAGACAAGATACGGCATAAAGACGAGCGAGCGCTGCTGGGGTACCGTAGAAGAAAATCGTGCCGGACGGGGGCCCTGCTATCTTGCCACCAAAGGAATCAGCGCAGAGGCAGAAGAGGATTTGTACAAGGCCTATCTGAACATGGCGCCGAGCCAGACGCTCAAATGGCTGGAAAAGGGTATTGGTCCTGCGGAAGAAAATGTGGAAGTGGAGGGAACCGAGCCATACATTGTCGGCGGACACACGGCCAGTGGCTTTTGGGTGGACAATGGGCGCGCGACAACAGTGCGCGGGCTCTTTGCTGCAGGCGATGTTGCTGGGGGTGCGCCACAAAAATATGTGACCGGCGCGCTCGCTGAAGGACAGATTGCCGCAGAAAGCATCGCCCATTTTTTTGAGCAGTCTGCGGGAAAAAAATCAGCAGAAAAAAATTCTCTAGCAGATGAAAGCATTGAAAACGCTGAAAACACTGGAAGCGACGCTTTTGCAGAAAAAATCTGCGAGTATCAGGCTCATCTTCAGCCTGCGGAGCAAGGTGGCTCAGAAGCAGCGCTCTTTTCTATTGAAGGAGTGGAAGAAGCCATGCAAAAAATCATGGACGAATATGCGGGCGGTATTGCGACCGGCTATCGTTACAATGAAAGCCGGCTTTCTGTGGCGGAACAGAAAATCCGTGAGCTGCAGGCTCTTGTGCCCTCGCTTTTTGCCTCTGATGCGGACGACCTTTTGCGCATTTATGAGGTCAGGGAGCGTCTGATTGTCTGTCAGGCTCTTATCGCTCATCTGCGGGCTCGTAAGGAAACCCGCTGGCACAGCTTTGGTGAGCATGCAGACTATCCTGAAAAAAATGACAGCGGCTTGTGCTACATCAATTCAGTCTACGACCATGGCACTGTGAAGATTATTCGCCGTCCGCTGGTAAAAAATGGAGAAGGCTATGAGCATCAGCATTAATCAAAAGGAATGTATAGGCTGTGCTGCCTGTGTTGAAGTCTGTCCGGGCAATCTCATCAAACTGACGGCTGAGGCCGGGTCAAATGGAAAAGGCAGGGCCTTCATCAGGCATGAGCGGGACTGCTGGGGCTGCACAAGTTGCGTCAAAGCCTGCCCCAAAATGGCAATCTCTTTTTACCTTGGCGCGGACATAGGCGGACGGGGTGCAAGGCTGACTGTCAAAACAAATGCCAATATCCGCACATGGCGAATCGAAAAAAATGACAAGTCCGTGCAGGAAATCATCGTAGATTCAAGCGCGGCAAACAAGTATTGAGTTTTGTAAATTATAGAAAACAAAATTGTAAGGAGGAGTATTTTGGCTGCATTATCCCATCTTGATGAATTGGAAGCAGAAGCAATATATATTATCCGCGAAGTTGCGGCAGAGTGTGAAAAGCCGGTCATGCTGTATTCAATCGGCAAGGACAGTTCTGTCATGCTGCATCTAGCCTTAAAGGCCTTTTATCCAGAGAAGCCGCCTTTTCCCTTTCTCCATATTGATACGACATGGAAATTCCATGAGATGATTGCCTTTCGCGACCATGTGGCACAGAAATATGGACTGGACATGCTTGTGTACACGAATGAAGAGGGGGTTAAGGCGGGCATCAATCCCTTTGACCACGGCTCTGCCTATACCGACATTATGAAAACACAAGCCTTAAAGCAGGCCCTGACAAAGTATCAGTTTACGGCAGCATTTGGCGGTGGCAGACGGGATGAAGAAAAATCCCGCGCAAAGGAACGCATTTTTTCTTTCCGCAATGCGGCTCAGGCATGGGACCCGAAAAATCAGCGGCCAGAAATGTGGAAGCTCTACAATACCCAGATTCACAAGGGCGAAAGCATTCGTGTCTTTCCGCTTTCCAATTGGACGGAAAAAGACATCTGGCAATATATTCGCCGCGAAAACATAGAAATCGTTTCCTTGTATTTTGCCGCAGAAAGACCTGTCATTGAGCGCGATGGTGCAATCATTCTGGTGGACGATGACCGCCTCAAATTGCGGGAGGGTGAAAAAATCCTGCATAAGTCAGTGCGATTCCGTACGCTGGGCTGCTATCCGCTTACCGGAGGTGTGTACAGTACGGCAGACACATTGGACGGCATTATTGATGAGACATTGAGTGCCGTAACAAGCGAACGCACCAGCCGTGTGATTGATAAGGATGGCGGAAGTGCCAGTATGGAAAAACGCAAGCGCGAGGGGTATTTTTAATGAGCGATACGACAAAGAAAAAGGATACAGCAGGCAACGGGCTTCTGAAATTCATTACCTGTGGAAGCGTGGACGACGGAAAATCTACGCTCATCGGTCATATTCTTTATGACGCCAAGCTGCTTTTTGCAGACCAGGAAAAGGCTCTGGAACTTGATTCAAAAGTCGGCAGCCGTGGCGGAAAAATTGACTACTCTTTGCTTTTGGATGGCTTGATGGCTGAGCGCGAGCAGGGCATCACAATTGATGTCGCTTACCGTTATTTTTCCACAGAAAAGCGCAGTTTTATCGTGGCAGACACTCCCGGCCATGAGGAATATACGCGCAACATGGCAGTAGGTGCGTCGTTTGCTGACCTTGCCATTATTCTGGTGGATGCAGTGCATGGCGTTCTGATTCAAACCCGCCGTCATGCCAGAATCTGTTCACTTATGGGAATCAAGCATTTTGTCTTTGCCGTCAATAAAATGGATTTGGCGGATTACAGTGAAAAACGCTTTTCTGAAGTGACTGCCCAGATTAATGAGATTGTTTCTGAACTCAACTTGCAGAATGTGGTGATTATTCCTGTGAGTGCCACGGAAGGCGACAACGTGACAAAAAAAAGTCCTTCCATGCCCTGGTATAAGGGAATAACGATTCTTTCTCACCTGGAGACTGTTGTTGTTTCAGACAGTGTAGAGGATAAAGGCTTTATCCTTCCCGTGCAGCGTGTGTGCCGCCCCAACCATGATTTTCGTGGCTTTATGGGACAAATTGAATCGGGCAGAATTGCAAAAGGGGATGAAGTGACTTCTCTTCCCAGCGGCGAACATGCGCGGGTTAAAAAAATCGTGCGTGGCTTTGCGGATGTGGATCAGGCAGAAAGGGGACAGGCAGTAAACATCGTTCTTGACCGTGAAGTTGATGTAAGCCGGGGTTGTGTTCTTGTTCGTGACACAGAACTTCCCATAAGCGACAGTGTGACGGCGACCGTGCTTTGGATGGATGATGCCCGGCTTGAAAACGGAAAGAGCTTTTACATCAAAATCGGAACAAAGCAGATTCCAGCAATTGTCACCACAATTCATTATGCAGTCGATGTGAACACCGGGGACCGGAAAAAAGCCTTCAACTTAAGTAAAAACGAAATTGCCAGCGTGGATATTTCCTTTACCGAACCAATTGTCGTGGATGAGTTTAAACGCAATCATACACTGGGTGAATTGATTTTGATAGATCGCATCAGCAATATGACGAGTGCCTGTGGTGTCATCACTAAAATTGCAAAAGCAGATGTAGACCGCATTTCCGACACTGTAGACCGCAGAAGAAGAGCCGCCCTCAAAGTGCAGACTCCGCTTGTGGCAGAATTTGTACTGGGAAAGAATGGCGTTACGGAAGAACTTGTTGCCAGCATCGAAAAGAAATTGTGCGATGCTGGAAGGCATACATACCGCTATCTTCCTTCTGCTAAAGAGGATTTTGTCTCTGTGGCGGAGCATCTTTTTGACGCAGGCTTGCTTGTGCTTCTTGCACTGGATGAACGCCTTGCGGCAGAGGCTCCTGACAATCGCACTGAAAAGCCCTGGTGGTATGCTTCCTGGCAGCAGCAGCTTGTCCAGGTGGATGTATCTGACATTGCCGATTTGCTTCTCAAAAAGACTGAATTTTCTGCTCTCGCTGGTGACGATTATTCGATATAACAAAAGAAATCTTGGGTGGAGCCAAAGTCTTATGCTAAAAAGCGGGCTTCACCCAGCCTGTCCAGCATTCTGGCCAGCAAATCCCAGCTCTCTGGCGTGAGGCTGAGCAGATTGTCGTATTGAGTGTGGAAAAGACGCCAGGTTTTGGGCATTTTTTCCTCATACTGAAAATGATAGGGAAGGGCGGAGCTTTCTGCATCGTGGGAGTTCATGACAACCTTTTCCAGATTTTTATCCTTTATCAGTTCGCGGGCGTAGGCAGTCGCTTCGTCAGCAGGCAGAAAGGTGATTGCCACAGCCGGAATACCGCATGCGAGAAAGCCCGCATTATCACTGTAGGGAACGGGAAGAGTCATCCAGGACTGGGGGCTTACCTGGCGCAGAAGATTTTGCGTGCGCTCAAAAAGGCTTGCAAACTGTTTCTTAAAAGTGCTGTTTACCTTTGCATGTAAGCCCGCCTGGGCAAGAACCGGTACCGTACCGCGCCCGCAGCTGTCAAAGACATAGACATCATCTTTTGTAATGCCAAGTTTTCGGAAAAGTTCTGCAAGCCCAAAGGCGCCCTGTTCCGTTACACCATTTTCGCCCAGTTCTTCTCCGTCCGTAAAGAAAATACGCACATTGTGGGCGCCTCCTCTCAGAGAAGAATCATGCAGGCGCACGGCAAAATCAGCAATTGCAAGATCGCATACACTGTTGTCATTTGCGCCGGGACTGTCAGGAACCCGGTCATAGTGAGTGAGGACGGTTTTTATCTTGAATGTGGGATTGTATGCGCTTTTGGGAAAATGAACGACTAAGTGTTTCCGGCCGTTTACCGGCACAACAGATGTTTCTACACCGCGCTGCAACAGATAATCCTGCAGAAAAGCAAGTCTGTTGCAGTCCGGCGCAATATATGCTTCCAGTTCAGACGGAAAGGCAGCCATTACTGTAATGATGCCAGCGGAATACAGCCGGGCGTATTGGTTGCTTTTTCAAGGACAGCATATTCTTCCAGCAGTTTTTTCTGTGCGCTGGAAAGATGAGTTGGTGTCTGTACGACAATCTTTACATACAGGTCACCCTTGCCGCTTCTGCCTGAATAGGGAATGCCTTCACCCTTAATTTTAAGCAGTTTGCCGTTTGTAGTTCCCTCAGGCAGCTTGATTTCAATCTTCTTGCCGTCGAGTGAAGTAACAAAGATGGTCACGCCCAGAGCCGCCTGAGTAATCGTAACCGGAACGGCACAGAACAAATCCTGACCGTCGCGCTCAAAATACTCATGGGGTTCAACATGGAGCACTACAATCAGATCGCCCGCAGGACCACCGTTTTTACCGGCATCGCCCTGATGGGGAACGGTAATGCGCCTTCCATCGTCCACACCTGCGGGAATGGTAAGGGTCATGCGCTTGCTCTTTTCTTCTACGCCGGCTCCATGACAGATTGAACAGGGCTTGTCAATCATTGTGCCTGCGCCACGGCAGGTGGGACAAGTCTGCTGAACGGCAAAAAATCCTGCACTTCTGCGTACCTGACCTGAACCGCCACAGGTAGAACAGGTCTTGCGTTTTGAACCTTTTGCTCCTCCTGTACCGTTACAGGCAGAACAGGTTTCGTTGTGCTGGAATTTAATTTCGGCTTTTGTGCCGTACACTGCATCTTTGAAAGAAATGTTTAAATCGTAGCGGAGGCTCTGGCCCTGCATTGGATCCGTTGCAGAACGAGCCCGGGAACGACCGCCGCCGAAGATATTTTCAAAAATATCTCCAAAGCCGCCGCCACCACCCATGTTGCCGAATATATCGGCAAAATCATTAAATGCATGGCTGAACTGGGGACCACCGCCGCCGCCCATACCGCCCATGCCGTCTAATCCGGCAAAACCGTACTGGTCGTAAATTGGCCGCTTCTGATCATCGGACAGAATCTCGTAAGCTTCCGTTGCTTCCTTGAATTTCTCTTCCGCTTCTTTGTTGCCGGGGTTTCGGTCAGGGTGATATTTTATAGCAAGTTTGCGGTATGCTTTTTTTATTTCATCTTTATCAGCACCCTTTTGAATTCCCAGAACTTCGTAATAATCTCGTTTAGCCATAGTCGATTTCACCGTTATAAAATGTCGAGTTTTACAATAGTCGTAATTCACAAAAACAGGCTACCAGCGCGAACCTGTCGCATTCCGCACGGTTGAGCGTAATTAGTATCGGACTCGTTCGCTTCGCTCACTCGCCGCGCTCAAAGTGCGTATGCGCCAGAACCGCGCTTCCCGCCTGTTTTTGCAATCGGCCGGGTTTTCAAACCCGACTTTTCTACTGTAAAAAAAAAGCAATATCAGGCGGCATGGAGGCCGCCTGTAAAGCCAGGACAGGAGCTCGCTCCTGTCATAATTAAAAACAACAGGATGTTGTTTTTAATTATCGTGTACCTCATAGTCTACATCATCGGCCTTGCCTTTGTCAAAGCCAGATTTGTTTGCTGAGTCACCTTCTGCATTGCCGGAAGCACCTGCATCAGCATTTGCTGCGCCTTCTGCTCCAGCGGCTGCTCCCTGTGCACCCTGCTGCTTGTAGACTTCTTCAGCAATCTTGTAAGAAGCATTCTTCAGAGCTTCTGTCTTTGCCTTGATGTCATCTGTGTCGTTGCCTTCCAGAGCTTTCTTGAGGGCTGCAACTGCATCCTCAATCTGCTGCTTGTCAGCACCGGCAACTTTATCGCCCAGATCCTTCATGCTCTTTTCAGTTGCATAAATCAGGCTGTCTGCTTCATTCTTTACATCAATGGCTTCGCGCTGTTTCTTGTCTGCTTCTGCGTTTGCTTCTGCATCCTTAACCATGCGTTCGATTTCTGCATCGCTCAGGCCGCTTGAAGATGTAATCTGGATGTGCTGTTCCTTGCCGGTTCCCAAATCCTTTGCAGATACATGAACAATA
>DFDV01000191.1:22448-23168 GCA_002369025.1 Treponema sp. UBA3819
CGATATCGAATGTAACTTCAATCTGCGGAACTCCACGAGGTGCGGCCGGAATACCTACCAGGTCAAAGTTGCCCAGTGTGCGGTTCTGGCTTGCCATTTCGCGTTCACCCTGCAGAACATGGATTGAAACTGCGGTCTGACCATCAGCTGCCGTAGAGAAAATCTGGCTCTTCTTGGTAGGAATGGTTGTGTTGCGGGGGATAAGTTTTGTAAAGACACCGCCCATAGTTTCGATACCAAGTGAAAGGGGAGTAACGTCCAGAAGAAGAACGTCCTTTACGTCTCCCTGCAGAACACCACCCTGAACTGCAGCACCAACAGCAACTGCTTCGTCCGGGTTTACGCCCTTTGAGCCTTCCTTACCGAAGATTTCCTTAACGATTTCCTGCACCTTGGGCATGCGGCTTGAACCACCTACCAGCAGAACTTCGTCAATCTTGTCCGCCGTAATTTCAGCGTCAGCCATAGCCTTGCGGCAGGGTTCCTTCGTGCGCTCAAACAAGTCATCGGTCATCTTTTCAAATTCAGCACGGGTCAGTGATCTCTGCAAGTGTTTTGGACCTGTTGCATCAGCCGTGATAAAGGGCAGGTTGATGTCCACGCTTGTCTGGTTTGAAAGAGAAATCTTTGCATTTTCAGCCGCCTCACGCAGACGCTGCATAGCCATTGAGTCCTTGCTCAGGTCAATGCCAGTATCAGCCTTAAAGCCGTCAATCAGCC
>DFDV01000032.1 GCA_002369025.1 Treponema sp. UBA3819
GTTACTAACGGTGCTTGGGACACCGGGCGATGCTTACTGGTGCGTCCAATCGCCTATCCCGCAGGTCAACAGACCACTCTTTCGAGTCCATGAAAAATAAAAAAGAGCTGGTGTTAAACCAGCCCTTTAGTCTGTTGTGGATTAATGGCAGAACCCATATGAATGAAATTTGACAACGTTCTTTTCAAGCGCTTCTGCAATCTGGAGTTGGTGCTTCTTTGCAATTCTATAGATTGCTTTGATCGCTTTCCCGATTCCCAGATTCTGGCTACTTGCCAAGCCTTCGAAGCGAAAATCCCCGACAGTTCCGCTGTAGTACCACAAACACGGAATCATACAATAACTCCAGTTCGGATCGTCTGGGTCTCCGTCGCAGTTGCAGTAATTAATTGCCTCGACGGTGAAATTGATGCTATATTCAGATGATTCGATTCCTATTCCGTCTTCACTGTTTCGGATGGCATACTCGATGTCGTCCAGCTGAACTTTGGACAAATCATCTACAGGTAGCTTATTCTGAATGGCTCGATTAACAATACAACTCATTGTCAACGGACCTAAGTCTTCTTCCCAGATATTTACGAGATCAACGTGTATCCCGCCTGGAACGATCTCTCCGTAATCGTAGTACATTACTGTAAACCGTGCCGGAAATGCTTTTCTAATCATGAAAGTGTTCCCCGTATGAACGCACGATTTCAGCATGTATTCATCCGGCTTTTCAAAAACATTGTTAAGTTCCGTTCCGCAGACAATGCTTGCAGAATTTTCTGTTTCTCCGTACATTTTTGCCTCGGGAAACCATTTCTTGATGCCATTCATAATCATTTCCTTAATCCATGTGTTCATATTCTACCTTCCTTTCTTTTCGAATCGTTTTAATGCCAAAGCTCCGTCTTTGACGTGCGGCAGACGATTCGCTTTCGTAAAAAATAAAAAGAGTCAGTCTTACAACTGACTCTTTTTGATTAGAATGGTAGTTCATCCCAGTCTGACCAACCATCAAACTGAGACGGAATCTTTTGAATTTCTGTTTCACAGATTCTTTTGAGATGGTTGTTTTCTTTTGTTTCGCCGTATGTCTTTTCAAAGTCGGGTCGAAGAGTATTGCCATTAATTGTTTCCCGAAGAAGCCTTTCAGCATCTCGTTTTGACACTTCTTCAGATTTAAGGATGATTGGTTTTGTCGGCCAGAATGCAACATGTGGTCTTTCGTTTAGGCTAAAGATGGCATACTTCTCGCCGGACCATCTTCCATCGGCTTCTGCGTTAGTGAGAACACACGTGTTCCCTTCCGGATACCACCCATCCCGATAAGTAATCTTAATCCATGCCATTTTTCATTCCTCCTTATATTTTGTCAGTACTGTATAGTCTGTCAGATCATAAATCCGGAACTCCTCCGGATGGTCAGCCTCGTAGATCTCCATATTTAGCTCGTAATCCGTTGCCGGATCGAGCTCGTCATCCAGTTCCCAACCGCCAGACATCAAAGAATTAAGATTTGCCATTTTTCATTCCTCCTTATTATTTTGTTGATCATGGTATGGCTTCCACGACCGCATAAAAAAAGGAGTCGGATTACTCCGACTCCCTGTAGAACGCCTCTTGCCGTAGATGCAGCTCTACGGCGTAGGCGTCGCATTCTTCAACGCTGGCGAACATGCCAAGATGCTCGCCAGTTTCAAAGAAGTGTTGGATGGCCTCCTCTTCAGAGACCAGCTTTCCGTCGACAATCAACGGAAGGAGAACCTCCAAACCGTCGATTTCAACAGAGAAACTGATCTCTGTAGAATAGGTTCCGTCCCCGTTCCAGATCACGATCCGGTTGTTCAGATCGATATTACCTGGAACGACAGGTTCCGCCAGCGCTCCCGGCAGGAAGATGATTCCTGCGAAGAGCACCACCACCACTAGCAATCCAGCAAAGAACTGCCAGCAGTGGCGGCAGAGCCAGATTAAGACCGCCAGCGCAGACAGGACTATCCCTATCTGCAGAAAACAAAATACATATTCGAACACGTTCAACACCTCCTTCTTTTCGTGTTCATGAAAATAAAAAAAGGAGGAGCTTATTGCTCCTCCAGCTGGGCAACTCGGAATGAGAGTTCCAAGAAATCTGCCCAATCTTCAGCCGAGCCTGTTTTCTCGTACTCAGCTTCTGCAGTATCGCGCTGCTGCTTCAGACCCTCTAGCATATTGGCCCTCCTTTCATATAAGACCCAACTTGTACAGCTCTTTGGGAGTATGAACGAGCCATTGCTCGTACCCCCTCTTGTCGCCCGTTTCCAAGCAAGTTTCCGCGAACTTCGCCGCGCGATCAAACAGTTGATCGTTGAAAGACGGAAGGTGTTTTCTCCTCCATGCGCGAATGCGCATTTGCATAGACACCTTGTTATTTTTGTAGTAGTTTCTGATTTTGTTTTTCATGGATATACCCTCCTTCTGCCCGTAGGCAGGTAATGTGGTCTTTAGCCACCGACACGTATGTGTCCATGAAAAGAAAAAAAGAGAGGAGCCGAAGC
>DFDV01000218.1 GCA_002369025.1 Treponema sp. UBA3819
TACGAAGACCCTTTCAAGGGTAGTAAGTAATACGAACGCCCCTTCAGGGGCTGCGACGAGTCAATCTGCAATAGACTTGAACGTCAGTGAAAGCCGGGACTTAAGTCTCAGCTTGGGAACCGAGCCTTATAGGCTGTGTTCAAACCACCCGTTTGACGGGTGGTTTGTGATTTTTGTCTTGATTTTCAAGGTGCGCAAATAGGCTTTTTGAGAATCGGTGATGCGGTAACTTTCACAGGCCTTTTGAATGGCTTTGTTGTGAGTCCAAGGTGCAAGGCATTTCTTTTCGATAAAGGGGAGTATTGCATCGTATTGTTTGGCCAGTGCAGTGGCAAAGTACCAGGCAATCATCATGTTGATATAGTATTCACCCGAACGAACGGTAGTTATTTTTTCTGCATAAGACAGATTAAATGCATCTTCCAAAAAATGCTGCATTAACATACGGATGGCAAAGCGTACGGTATAGGTGTGTTTGGAAGTAATCCAGCGGTTAATGTAGGGTAAAAGTTCTTGTCGGTGTTTTTTGAAAGTGCGGGGTGAAAGTTGGTCGCAAGTTGCCCAATTGTCAATGTAAGGTAAAAATTGTTCTACTTGTGCAATGCAAGTGTCAAAATCTTTTGTTTCTGAAATAATGAATGCATGCAGTTGATTTTCGTCAAAGTAATGGTGGGGCAAACTGGAGATAAATCCCTCTACTCGGTCATCTTTACCATATTGCTTGGCTAACGAACGTAAGGTAGGTGTGCGAACACCGATAATGTCATCGGCCGCCACTGTAGGAAGCAGTTTTGCCTGAAAGTCGCGATATGTCGTGTCTTGCAAGCGAAAAAGTTGTTCGATGACGGCTGGGGTAGGCATGTTATTGTGTAACATCTTCTTCTGTTTCTTCTTTCCGATGTTATGGCAGAAATTGTTCCAACAGTGACAGCTGTTAGTGCTTCTGCGGTATTTGCTTTCATAGAAAGATTATACAATGAAATTTTGGATTTTACAAACAAAAAGAAAGTGAGTTTTAGTTAATTTTTTGAATTTCGGCTGCGAAAACTTTGAAATCATCAAGATGTTTTGTAATAATGGCAAAAATAATTTTACAGTCTAAATTTTCATATTGGTGAACGGCGATATTGCGAAACCCGACGGCATGGCTTAAATTTTCTGCAGTTGAATCGGAAATGAGTTTATTTTGTGCAAGTTTTCTGAACGTCTCAGACATTGTGCTTGGTGTCTCGGTGCTGTAATCCAAAAGGATATGATTACCAATGTCAACGCAGATTTGCACTGCACGTTGGAGATTCAGGATAATGATTTCCTGTTTATCAAGATTATTTTTCAGTTCTTCAATACTTGAGATGTTTTGCGATTTTATCCGATGAACGCAACGAATAAGGGCAGCAAGTTTTGTTTCGAGAATTTCTTTATCCATTTATAAACCTCTCTATTTTCTTTTTGTTCATATATTCAATGGTCGGGAGAAAATCTTCCTTAAAGCAAAGGGCTTTCATCAAATATTTTACAAAAACAGTCTTTGAGATTTTTATTTTTGCACCAGTTGTCATAATCTGATATAAAAAAATTCCTTCTGCCTGTGATAAATCCGCAAGGTCAATTTCACGGTGACAAAGTAATGACAAATCGCTTTGAATCTTTGCCAAATCTTCATATTCGAGGGGCTTATCAGAATGCACGGCAATATCAATGTCGCTGTGAGAATTATAAGTGCCTTTTGCAAACGAACCAAAAAGCAAAACAGTATCGATTTCGTTTTTTTGAGAAAAATATTCCTGAATTTGCTGCTTTATAGAATCGGCCTCGGACATATGCAAAATAAGTATATCACGATTGATGAATTTTTAATACTAAAAACGCAATTGTATGTTTTAAATGTGCAAGGGATTGGAGCCCCGAAGTTGCCTGCCGGATGGCAGGCAATGAGCGTGAGCGAAGGGCGAAAAGCCCGCCCCTGCCGACAGGCAGGGGTGCGCCCAAATTTACTTTCCGAAGTAGTTTAATGCATTTCCAAAACTGATATCTTTAACCATTTTGGTCAGCACTTCCATATCATTCGGATATTCGCCGTTTTCTACCCAGCCGCCGATGACATTGCAGAGAATGCGGCGGAAGTATTCGTGACGAGAGTATGAAAGGAAGCTGCGGCTGTCTGTAAGCATACCGACAAAAGCAGGAATCATACCCAGGTTGCCCAGGACTTTAATCTGCTGTTCCATACCATCGCGATGATCGCAGAACCACCAGCCTGAACCAAGCTGGATTTTGCCTTTGATTCCGCCGCCCTGGAAACAGCCCATGATTGTACCGATTGAGTAGTAATCCTTGGGGTTGAGGGTGTAGAGGATAGTCTTAGGCATACCGCCTTTTTCTTCAATGAGGTTCATAAGGCCGGCGAGATTTTCTGCCATGGGCTTATCGTGGCTGCCGTCAAAGCCTGTGTCAGGACCCAGTTTTTTGAACATTGCCTTGTTGTTGTCGCGGATTGCGTTCATGTGCCACTGCTGAACAATACCTTTCTGTTCGTAAGCACGTCCCAGAGCAACGAGAATCTTTGTCTTGTATGCTTCTGCTTCTGCTTCAGAAATAGTTTCGCCATTGAGAGCACGTGTGACAACTGCGTCAATGTTTGCGTCTGTGTCGATTTTGCAGGGCGGATATTCAAGAGCGTGGTCAGAAGCACGACATCCGTTTTCAATGAAGAAGTCAAGGCGTTTAAGAAGAGCTGTGATAACATCATCAGAATTTTTGATTGTTACGCCAGAAACCTGACTCAGCTTTGCAATATAGTCCTTGTATGTAGGCAGATTGATGTTGATTGCTTTGTCCGGGCGATATGAGGGGCGGACTTTTGTTTCAATTTTTCCGATAGGTGCAGTTCCGTCTGCAATTGCCTTGTGGAATTCAAGGGAATCAGCAGGGTCATCTGTTGTACCAACGGCATATACATGGAAATTCTTGAAGATGCCTTTTACGCTCAGTTCATCACTCTTGAGGATTTCATTTGCTTTTTCATAAATTCTCGGTGCTGATTTTACGGTAAGGGGTTCGTAGATACCAAAGTAGCGCTGCAGTTCGAGGTGTGTCCAGTGATAGAGGGGGTTTCCAATCAGATGTTCAATTGTTTCTGCCCAGCGGACAAATTTTTCGTAGGGTTCTGCGTCGCCTGTGATATATTTTTCATCGATGCCGTAGGTACGCATCTGACGCCACTTGTAGTGGTCACCGCCCAGCCAGATGTCAGTGATTGAGTCGAACTTTTTGTTCTGAGCAATCTGCTCCGGCGGCAGGTGGCAGTGGTAGTCCCACAGGGGTTCATCTTTACAGGCTTCAAAAAGTTTCTGTGCAGTCTTTGTTTCCAAAAGGAAATCCTTGTCCATAAATTTCTTCATATATACTCCATGCCCGCAATTTTGCGGAAAAATTCTGCAGACATTATAACACTAAACGGCATATTTGTATATTGGTGAAAATGATGTAAAAAAGGATATTGGCATTATGTAATAAAAGCGGCTGCTATGATATGCTATAAAGGATAGAGTTTATGAATTTTCAACGAAGGAATTGTTATGAAATTCAGAGAAAAGCAGTCAATTCGGGCAGCGGTTTTTGGGGTGCAAAAATTTTTTCGTTTTTTGCTGGGGGTATCTATACTTCTTGCCCTTTTAGGTTTGTCGTCTTGTAAAGGTCCGGCTTCTTCTATCATTCTGGATACGGATATCGGCAGTTCCACAGATGATTTGTTTGCCCTTCAGCTTTTGTATCATTATATTGAAACAGAAAATGTTAAGCTTCTTGGTATTATTGTAGACCGGGAAAATGTAGAAAATGCCCATATTGTTGATGTGATGAATAATTATTACAAGCACGAAAACATTCCGATTGGTCTTATACAGGACGGAATAAAAGATCCAAAAGTCTGGATTGATTATAAGAATCTTCCAAATTATACGAATGAAAATGGCAAGCCCATGTTTAAAAAATCCAGTTTCGATTCATATCCTGAGGGTTATAAAATATACAGAAAGTTACTTTCATCTCAGCCAGATAAGTCCGTTAAGATTTGTTCAATCGGTTTTTTGACCTGTCTTTCGCAGCTTCTGCAGTCTCAGGCTGATGAATACTCTGACATGACAGGCGTTGAACTGGTAAGAAGAAAAGTCAGCAGAATTTATATAATGGGTGGAGTTTTTGGCAACGCCATTGAAAAAACAGAATATAACTTTTTCCAGGCTATAGATTATGTCCTCAACTTTTTTTCTCTTTTGCCTGCGGACGTAGAAGTAATTTTATCTCCAGGCGAAGTTGGTGACTTAATTGATTATAAAGTTGAAAATGTAATATCTGACATTGACTGGACTGATACTCACCCGATAAAACAGGTTTACTTGCAGTGTGACGTTAATACCGGTCAGAAAATGTGGGATGTGCTTCCGATTATTCATGCAGTAAAAGGTGATGACTGGTTTAACCTTTCTCCCCGCGGAACGGTAGAAGTTACGCCAAATGCAGAAACCAGATTTACACCTAATCCAAAAGGCAATATCCGGTACCAGATTCCCGGCGATGATAAATGGGCAGAGAAGATTTTTGCTGAGATTAAAAAGTCATACGGGAAAAAATAAATAGAAAAAAAAGCCGGCCCCCTGTAATGAAGTGTTTCTCACGCAGGAAAGCCGGCTGTTTTGTTTTGGCTCTGGCATGAATACCAGTGTTTTTATAATGTCAATTCTACAGCGTTACGCCGTCTTTGAAAATCGCAATCTCACGGTAGCCGTTCTTTTCGTTCTTTGTAACAGCTCTTCCGCTAACAATGTCGATAATCTGCTTCAAGAGTGCATCGCGGACTGAATCGCTGGGCTCGTCCAGAAGGCGGGCTGCGTCAAAGTCAATCCAGCCGTGCTTGTTCTGTGCAAGCGGGTGATTTGTAGCGATTTTGACTGTCGGAACAGGGGCACCAAGCGGTGTTCCTCGTCCTGTTGAGAAGAGGATGATGTTTGCACCGGCTGCTGTCATGTCAGTTGTTGAAACGATGTCGTTGCCTGGTCCTTCAAGCAGGGTGAGACCTGTAACATTCTGCGGAAGGCGCTCGCCGTACTTCAAAACGCCTGTGACAGGAGCCTTTCCGCCCTTCTGAACACAACCCAAAGATTTGTCTTCGAGGGTTGTAATTCCGCCGGCCTTGTTTCCCGGTGAGGGGTTTTCGTAGCAGACCTGATTGTGGCGGGCGTAGTAGCCTTTGAATCCGTTAATCAGGTTTACGGTTTTGTCGAAGCGGGCCTTGTCTACACAGCGGTTCATGAGCATCTGCTCGGCACCGAACATTTCAGGAACTTCGGTAAGCATTACGCGGCCACCCATTCCTGTCATGGCATCGCAGATACGGCCAATCAAAGCGTTTGCAGTGATTCCGCTCATGCCGTCTGAGCCACCGCACTTCATACCAAGAACGATATCTGTGAGAGGAGCTTCTTCGCGCTTGAATTTTCCGGCATATTCAGCAAGTTCGGTCAAAAGCTTTTTGCCTTCTTCCATTTCGTCTTCGAACTGCTGGGTAACCATGAATTTTACGCGCTTTTCGTCGTATTCGCCAAGGAATTCTTTGAAATAAGGAACATTGTTTTCTTCACAGCCGAGTGATACGACCAGAACGCCGCCAGCATTCGGGTGATGAACAAGGTCAGAGAGGATGACGGCAGTTGTTTCTTTATCGCCACCCATCTGAGAACAGCCGTAAGGATGAGTCCATGTGAAGAATCCTTCGAGACCGCCCTTCTCGCTTGGTTTAGGCTCACCACCACAGAATTTGGCGTTTGCCCACATAGCGAGGTTTTCAGAGATTTTGTTTACGCAGC
>DFDV01000049.1 GCA_002369025.1 Treponema sp. UBA3819
CCTTAAAGCGTTCATGAATAATCTGACCACCCTGAGTGAGCAGACAGCCCTTCATGATATCGTCTTCCATATTGACCTTAAATTCTTTTGCTTCCTTGTCGTAGAAACCTGCATGAGTAAGGAAAGCGGTGATGTTTCCGGAGAACATCTTTGAAGCATCATAGGGAACCTGGCGTTCAAGCAGGTCGCCTGACATGATGGTAACGCCGTTTTCAGTGACGACATTTTCAAAGAGTTTTGAACCTTCAACGTTGCCGCCGGTAGAACAGGCCATATCCACAACGATTGAGCCCGGCATCATGCGGTCAAGAACGTTCTTTTCGATAAGGCGGGGAGCCTTGCGTCCAAAAACTTTTGCCGTTGTGATGACGATATTTGCCTTTTCACAGACCTTAGCCTGAGCTTCCTTCTGTTTTGCAATCTGTTCGGGTGTAAGTTCCTTTGCGTAACCCTGTGCAGTCTGACCCATTTCGCCAAGGTCAATCTTAACGAATGAAGCACCCAGAGATTTTACCTGATCTTCAACAACCGGACGGGTATCAAATGCATCAACGCGGGCACCAAGGCGTTTTGCCGTAGCGATTGCCTGCAGACCTGCAACACCAACACCAATAATGAAAACGCGGGCGGGATTGATTGTACCAGCCGGTGTAACCATCATCGGAAGAATCTTGGGAAGTTTTGCCGCAGCGTTGAGAACTGCCACATAGCCTGCCAGTGAAGTCTGAGAAGACTGTACGTCCATCTTCTGTGCGATGGTACTGCGGGGAATCATTTCCAGGGAAACTGCCTGAATGCCGGATGAAGCAAATTCATTCAGCAAATCCTTATTGTTAAAGGGATCCATATAGCTCAGGTGCAGGGTATCTTTCTTAATGCCCGCAATGCTTTCCGGTTTCATAATGCGCACGATAATTTCTGAGTCGTCGTATGCATCCTCTTCTTTTGCAACGATTGCTGCCCCTGCTGTCTTGTAGGCTTCATCGTTAAAACCACTCTTTAAACCGGCTCCAGAAACAACTTTAATTTCAAAGCCCATGGAACCCAGTTTTTTTACGTCATCAGGAACAAGTGCAACGCGGGTTTCGCGCTCATCTTTTTCCTTGCAGACCAAAACCTTTTTCATCAGTCCAATCTCCTTGAATGAAAAATCTAACACTATATTGTAGCACCTGCAACCGTTTTCCACAAGTTTTATTTTTGTGTATATAGAAAATCTTATTGCAAAAATCCCGCTTTCCCCTTACAATAAAATATATATGACTAAATTGACTGGAACCGTATTAAACGGCAGCAACAATGTGTTCGACGTAGAATGTGATTCAACTGATGATTCAGGTGAATCGAGCGAACCAAACATACGCCAGTGCACACTAAAAAGCAAAAGACTAAAAACAGAAGAAAAACAATACAATCCCCTTGCTCCCGGTGACCGTGTAGAAATTGAAATTGACGAAAGCGAAGATGATAAAGGTCAGATTACAGCACTTCTTCCCCGTAAAAACGGCTTTGTCCGCTGGAATGTAAAAGGACGGGCCCCGCAACTGCTCGCCGCAAATATCGACAACTTATTCTTAGTGACAACTCCAGACGAACCTCCTTTCCGGGCCCGATTTATTGACCGGGAACTGGCTCAGGCTGAATTTCAGGACATTGAACCTGTTATTCTGGTAAACAAATATGATTTACCGGCAGCCCAGGACGATGATTTTCAGAACAGGCTTTCCATTTGGGAAGAACTGGGCTACAGGATAGTCAGGGTTTCCGCACATACGGGAGAAGGCCTGACGGAACTGGCAGAACTGATGCTGGGAAAACTGAATGCCTTTGTCGGTCAGTCCGGCGTGGGAAAATCAAGTCTGATAAATGTCCTGGACTCATCCTGCGTGCTAAAAACAGGCAGTCTGTCCCTCAAATACGGACGGGGAACCCATACTACAACAAAAGGCAGCCTCATGCACCTGCACCTGAATGAATCTCTGGTAGGCGGCATGTTAAACGCAACAGCAGACATCATTGACACCCCTGGCGTAAGGCGTTTTGTCCTCCACAATATTCCTTCCAACGATCTGGCCATGTACTTCAGGGAAATGAGGCCTCTGGTGGGTCAGTGCACTTACGGCATGAAATGTACCCACACATCTGAAAACGGCTGTAAGATTCTGGAAGGCGTCTATTCCGGCATTATCAGTGAAGAACGATATGACAGCTGGAAAAGAATCAGCGAAGAAATCCGCACGGGCAGCTGGAGCGACTAGCCGTGCACAGAAAAACTCTTGAAGAACTGGCCTTTTACCAGATTCGTGATGAAGCGGCAGCCTTCTGTGTAAGTGAAGAAGGATTATTTGCTTTTCAGCACCGGGAACCTTCTGTAAATCCGGAAGAAATTGAAAGACTTAAATCCTACAGCCGGGAATGGACGGCAATTCTTCACGGCACAAAATCAAATCCTCTTTCTTCCTGGCAGCCAATTTATTCTTTTCTCAAACTTGCTCAGGCAGACGGTGCGACACTGGAACAGGAACAATGCTATGCCCTCTTTCTTTTCTGCGAGTCTGCAAAAAAAGTCTGCGATGCTGTAGCGACAGCCTCCCTCTCCATGGAAGTAAAGGGTCTTGAAGAAGTTACCAGTAAAATTCCCCTTGCGGAACTCATGCAGGCGGATTTTAAAATCAGCCGGGTTCTGGACAAAAACGGTCAGTTAAAAGACCTGCCTGAACTCCGGGCCATCAGGGCAAAAATTGCAAGCCTGCACGGAGAAATTGCAGCCGCACTCAAAAAATACACCAGCGATTCAAGTCTCGTCTCCGTTCTGGAATCTACCGTGCCTGCCTACCGTGCCGACAGACAGGTTCTTGCCGTAAAGGCAGGTCAGCGGAACCGCATTCAGGGCATAGTGCATGAAGTTAGTCAGACCGGGCAAACCCTTTACATTGAGCCGGAAGAAGTTGTACGGAAAAACAACGAACTTGTTCAGGAAGAATTTCATCTGCAGGCAGAAATTCGCAAGGTTTTTACAGACCTGACTGCAGAACTGAGGGAACTGATTCCATTTTTTCAGACTTCCCTAAAAAGCATGTCCCTTCTGGACACCACTCTTGCCGCTGCCCGCTGGGGTCTGGAAAAAAATGCAGTCTACGCCCTTCCCTGCCAGGGACTTGCTCCCCTTTTGCTTCAGGCCCGCCACCCCCTTTTGCGGGAAAAAGCCGTACCCATTGACATCCGCTTTCTGGAAGGAAAAAGGGTACTGATTATCACCGGCCCAAATACAGGCGGTAAGACGGTCACGCTCAAAACATTTGCCCTTCTCTGCATGCTCAATCAGGCCGGACTTCCTGTACCGGCGGCAGAAGGCACCCGGCTTCCTCTGTTTAACGCAATTTTTGCAGACATTGGGGATGAGCAGAGCATAGACCAGTCTCTTTCCACATTCAGTGCCCACATGAAGAATATCGCCGCCGCTGTAAAACACGCAGACAAGATGAGTCTTGTGCTTCTGGACGAACTTGGCAGCGGGACTGATCCCCAGGAAGGAAGTGCAATCGCCATGGCCGTGCTGGACAGTCTGATTGAAAAAGAAGCCTTCATTCTGGTGACCACCCATCACGGCATTTTGAAGAACTACGGCTATACAAATCCCCTCTGCGTAAATGCCTCTGTTGATTTTGACACAAACACACTGGCGCCAACCTATCGTCTTCAGATGGGCATTCCGGGAGAAAGTCATGCTCTGGACATTGCAAGGCGGAGCGGTCTTCCCCATGTAATCGTGGACAAGGCAAGATCCTATCTGACCAGCGAACAGGCCGATGTAAGTTCCCTCATAAAGGGTCTGACAAAAAAACACGCAGAACTTGCTGAACTGGAAAAAGAAGCTGATTTACAGGAAGAAATACTGACCGACCGTGCCTTCAAAATAGAAGAAAAAGAACTGAAACTGCGGGAAAAAGAAGCGGAAATCAGAAAAAAGGAAAGCGGCCAGGAATCTGACTTCCTGAGGGATGCCAGAAAAAAACTGGAAAATCTTGTGCGTAAGCTCCGGGAAGGAGAAATTACACGGGAAAAGACTCTTTCTGCAAAGCAATTCATGTCTGAACTGGCTGACGAAATCAGTGCGCGTGAAGCAGAAGAAAAGGCTGAGGCAGAAAGGCTTGAAAAAGACCGTGCAGAACTTTCTGATCGCATTGAAAAAGAAAAGGCTGTCCGGGCAGAAAACGGCATGCTGATTTCCCGGGCAGGCGGAAAACATGCGTCAAACAAAAAGACAAAACGCCGGCTCAGCAATGCAGAAGCCCTTGAACTGGCAAAGGTTCCGGTCATTGAAGAAAGTAGTTTAGGCAAAAAAGACAAGACAGCTCAAAAAGATGAAAAAGTTCCTAAAAAACCGGCATTTCTTCCGGGAACGGATGTACTGATTACTTCATCAAAAATGCAGGGCAGCCTGATTCGGGAAGAAAAGAAAGGCGTATGGCTGGTTCAGGTAGGCTCTCTCCGTATGTCAATCAAAAAGAAGGACCTGCTGCCGCTTGATTCGCCGGACACAAAGCCTTCCGTAAACTACAGCGTAGAGCTTTCTTCCGAACATGACGAAGAAAATGCAGTCTTTATGAAAGGCGGAGCCACGGCAAAACCTGTCTTTGAACTGCGTCTTTTGGGAATGAGGGAAGAAGAAGCGATAAAACTGCTTCAAAGGCAGCTAGACCTCTGTTCTATGCAGAATTTCCGTACCTTCAGCGTCATTCACGGCAAGGGACAGGGTATTCTTCAGCAGGCAGTCCAGGATTATCTTTCCACCTACCCCGGTGTAAAGGAATTTCATTTTGCCCGCCCGGAAGACGGTGGTACAGGAAAGACCTACGTTACCCTGATATAAATGAAATGAGATAAATGGAATTCTGGGACTGCATAAGGTGATGGGAGCCGGCTTTTTTTGACTGGCTTACAGAAATTTCCGTTACCTGGTATTCAAGTTTCAGTTTTTCAGCAATGCGCTCTGCTTCAGAAAGAGTTTCCAGACTGACTGCGGAAATAAGTACGCGGGCGGCGGGATTTTTCTGATATATACTGTGCAGAATTGTTTCCAGTTCTCCCTGACTTCCCCCGATAAAAACTGCATGAGGTGCGGGTAAATCTTTCAGGGCTTCCGGAGCGTGACCGCAATACAGTGAAAGATTGACGGCACCCGCTTTTTCACGGTTACGGCGGATAAGGTCGCAGGCATAGTCTTTTTCTTCAACCGTATGTACAGAACAATGGGCGCTTCTGGCCAAATCAATACTGACCGCACCGGTTCCACCGCCAATATCCCAGACAGTCTCGCCATCGGCCACAGATAAAAGGGAAAGAATCGCCGCACGGACAAGTCTTTTTGTCATGGGAACAAGTTTCTGCCCGTCAGAGCAGCAATCATTTCTGATAAAAAAATCATCAGGCAGGGCCCCATGGGGAAGTTCCGGCATAATGCGGCTTACCAGCAGACAGGAAAGATTTTCATCATAATCATTTCGGGAAAGAAGATCCTGCGGACTAACGGAAAATATAAGTTCACCAGAGCCGGAATCCTCTTCATACCCCAAACGACTTCCAACAGAGAGACTGGCCTGAATATCATGGTCAATAAGATATCGGGCAATAGAGGAAAGGCTGATGCTGCCGCCAGTGAGGAAAAAAGTTTTAGCCGAATACGTGAGGGAAGCGCCTATGTCGATGTCAGTACCGTGAGCGCTGACCAGATGCCAGTCCTGCCAGGATTCTCCAAGGCGGGAAGCAAAATACTGGGGCGTGGAAATTCCCGGAATGATTTCTACATTCCAGCCTTCCTGTTTGAGAAGTCTGCATAAAGAGCCCGCCCCGCTGTAAAAGCCTGTATCCCCGCTAAAAAGAGCACAGGGAATTCCAGCGGTGTCAGCATAAGATGAAAAAGCAGAGGCGATTTTATGGCTATCGTAGGTGGCAAGTTTTTTTCCGCGGACAAGAGACCCCACCGCAGAAAGCATTCGTTCTGCCCCAGCCACAAGAGGTGCCTTCTGAATTGCCTCTACAGCCTTTTGACTGAGCTGGTCAATCTGTCCCATGCCAATTCCGATAAGTCTGCAGCTTTTCATTCAGTCTCCCAAAAAATCTGTAAGCGTGCCCAGCAAATCGGATTCACGAAGTGCAGAAAGAAGTTCTTCCGCAGAGCCAAAGCAATTTGCACTTTCAGGTTCGGCAGGTGCTTTCAGGGCAAAAATGTCCATTCCCAGTGCCTCTGCCGCCGCAATCTTTTCTGCAAAACCGCCCGCTTCCCCGCTTTCTTTTGTAACGAGCACACGACAATTATACTCTGCAAAAAGAGCCTTGTTCAATTCCCTGCTACCCACCCCCTGCATAGCAATGATGTGGTCAGGAGAAAAACCAAGAGCCCTGCACTTTTCAATTGAATCCGTAAGGGGAAGCACGCGGACAAAAAGTCTCTTCTGATAGTCAGGGATTTTCGTAAAGGCGGCAAGATCCCGGCTGCCTGTGGAAAGAAAAACATTTCCGCTCTTTTTGGAAAGAGCCTCTGCAAGTGATGAAAGATTTTCAAACTCATGCAATTTTTCTGCCTTTACCGGCTGAAGAGGACGCAAAAGGCGGTAGTATGGCACAAAAGAAAGAGAAGAAGCCGCAAGCAGATTTTTTGTAATTTCTTCTGCATAGGGATGAGTTGCGTCCACAAGGGCGTCAAAATGAGGCAGGAGGGATGCAATTTCCTCTGAATCCAGACGGCCCTGAAGAATGTGCAGTCTTTCTGAATCTTCATCACCAGAGGAAGTTTCTGACAGTGAGGAAAGGTGCTTTTGAAGGACTTCTGAACCGTATTGTGTGGCTACGCTTACGGTAATTGTATGTCCCTCAGCCAGAGCCTTTTGGACAAAATCACTGCCTTCTGTAGTCCCGGCAAAAACAAGAAGATTCATTTCTGGTAGCCTCTGGGAGTAACGAGTTTCTGGCTTCCATTTATAGTCAGTATTTTTGTGGTGGAATTTCCTATAAAGGCAGTACAGAACATATCCAGGTCTGCTTCTGCAAGCTGGGAGAGAGTACAGATGTGACTTTCTTCCCCCTCACGGGAAATATTTCTTGCCCATCCGCAGGGGGTGTCAGGAGAAAGTTTTTCCATGAGAATACGGCAGGCATTTTTAAGGGTATCGGGACGATTTTTACTGCGGGGATTGTAAAGGGCAATGCAAAAATCTCCGCTGACGGCGGCCCTGAGACGCTTTTCAATTGTCTCCTGGGGAGTGAGCAGATTGCTTAAAGATATGATGCAAAAATCATGGGAAAGAGGTGCCCCCAGCAGAGCCGCACCACCGAGCGCCGCCGTTACCCCCGCAATAACTTCTATTTTAACAGAAGAAAAATCTGCATGTGTGGCGGCGATTTCATAAACAAGGCTCGCCATACCGTAGACTCCTGCATCACCGCTGCAGACAAGGGCAACTTTTTTCCCGCCGGCGGCAAGGCGTAATGCATGCTCGCAGCGTTCGCTTTCTTTCATCATGCCGGTGGAATAGATTTCTTTTTGAGGAAAAAGCGGAGAAACAAGGTCCACATAACTTGTGTAGCCGGCGATTATATCAGAAGAAGAAATGGCTTCGTAAGCCTCACGGGTCATGCCCTCTCTGTTTCCGCCGCCGATGCCAATGATGAAAAGATTTGCCATAAAAAAGATTGTATCACTCAGAGACACTAACGGCAACCGTCATGCCATCGCGGGAAGTCTTTCGCAGCAAAAGCCAGTCGGCACTTGTATGAGCCGCAGAAACGGCAGCCCTTTCGCAGACAGAATCCGTTCCCGTTTTTTCAAGCACAAAATCCGAGGATGTAAAACCGGAGTGACCTGCATCAGCGGCATTCAGTTCTTCTGGGGTAAATGTAACAAAAGGAAGGCCTAATTCTGCGGCAAAATCAGAAAGCGCCTTCTCATCTTTTTTCAAGTCGATGCTGGCAATTTCTTTTACAAGGGAAATATCCAGCCCATTCTCTGCAAAGACAGAGCGAACAAATTCAGAAAGACGGCGGCTGTCACTTCCCTTCTTGCAACCAATGCCTGCAGAAAAGATTTTTTTTCCTGCCAGCAAAGCCGCCGTGATTTTTTTTGCAGTCACTAAATCAGGAATATGCCAGCCGTGAGCCTTTGCCCAGGTGTCTATAGCCCAGACCCCGCGGACATCTGTCGCTGTCGTCACCACGGGAATCGCACCAAGAAAAGCGGCAATCGTCTGCGCGGCTTCATTCGCCCCGCCCAAGTGTCCGCTCAAAAGAGGAATTACAAAGCGTCCACCTTCATCCAGACAGACCAGGGCGGGATCACTTGCCTTACTCTGCACAAAAGGTGCGACTGCCCTGACCGCAATGCCAGCCGCGCCCACAAAAACAATGAGCAGCCTTTTTCCGCCCTGTGCCTGGGAAAAACAATCAGCACAAATGTCATGCAGGGCGGGATGAGTTTCTCCAAAACAGGAGATGACATGTACAGTTTGAGAAGAAAGGCTTTTCTTTCCGCTTTTTGCAAAAGATTCTTTTATGCAGTTTCCAATTTTTTCCGCCAGTTCTGCACCTTTTTGCGTAAAGCAGACAAGACTTACCCTGTCAAAAGAAAGGGATTTGCCAGAAGCGGTAAAAATTGCAGAATCGGCTGTATGCGGGGAATTCTTTTCCGGGGGAAGTTCATCGCCCTTCCGGAACTCTGTGGAAAAATGCTTATCGTAAAGGCGGCTTAATTCGTAGCGGTCGCCAAGAAAATCGCCCACAAGAACAAGGGCGGTCTTTTTTATGCCAGCCTGAGCCGCCTTGTCTGCAATGTCGCCCAGATTCCCCCTTATAATCTTTTCATCCGGCCAGCTTGCCTTGTAGACCAGGGCACAGGGCGTTTCCTTTGTGTAGGCTGCTCCCGCTAAAAGTTCATTCACCAGGGCCGGAATCATGCCGCTGGACAAAAAGAGAACCATTGTTGCACCATGGGCTGCAAGCGAACGAATTTTTTCCCGTTCAGGAACAGGTGTCCTGCCCTCCATCCGGCTCACAATCAGGGTCTGACTTACACCCGGCACCGTAAATTCTTTTTTAAGGGAAGCCGCCGCCGCAAACATACTGGAAACTCCCGGCACTACTTCGTATGGAATTCCAGCCTTGTCCAGTGCTTCCATCTGCTCCCGGATAGCACCGTAAATTGCGGGGTCCCCCGTATGAAGCCGCACACATTTTTTCCCTTCACGGAAGGCCTTTTGCAAAATCTCATCTGTTTCTTCAAGGGAAAGGCGGGCGCTGTCGTATATCTGGCATTCTGGCTTACAGTTTGAGAGGAGTTCGGCATTCACAAGACTGCCTGCCCAGACAACTACATCAGCCTCCTGTAAAAGCCGCATGCCGCGCACCGTAATCAAATCCGCAGCCCCGCTTCCGGCACCGACAAAATAAATCATTTTTCTATCGTCCATAATGCTCCCCGCGTAAAAGTCTTAAGTCCCTGCCTTTACAATCAGCAGGGAAAGATATGCGTTTGAAATCATTTTTTCATCCAGACTGAGGAGGGCTTTTCCCTTTGCGATTTTCTGCTCCCTCATGCCCGCTTTCTGCACAAGGAGAGTTTCATCCAAAAATCCCAGGCTATCAATCAAGCGAATGATTTCTTCCAGATGCCTTCCCATTTTCATCAGGACTTTCGTTCCTTCCCCGCACAGAGCAGACTGCAATTTTCCCTGGGAATAATATGCGTCAGCCGGAATGACAGTCAGGCACTGGTCCCGGTCAACAAGAGACAGTTTTGCGGCAGATGCGGCGGCAGAAAAGGAATTGACCCCTGCGACATACTGCACATTGTAGCCCAGTTTTTCGATACAGTCTGCAAGATGCGAGGCTGTACCATAAAGAGAAACATCTCCTATCGCGACAAAAGCAATATCCTTTCCCTCGCTCAATATTTCAGCACAGGCAGAGGAAATTTTTCCATATTCTTTTTTGATTTTTTCACGGTCCCGAGTCATGGGAATAGAAAAGAAAAGTATTTTTTTGGAGGAAAGTGAAAGAGCCCCATTCACTGCATCAAAGGCAATGTGATTTTTTTCGTCATGAGACTCTGTTTCCGGAAAGCAGATAACCGGACAGCGTTCCAGAACCTGTATGGCCTGCAGGGTAAGCATATCAGAGCCACCAGGTCCGGCGCTTACGGCATAAAATGTGCCGGTTTGCAAAATCTTACTCTTTTACCAGCAGATTAAATGCGTCCATTTCAGACGTAGTTGCAAGCAGAGCGTCACGCAGTTCCTTGTTCTTGAGTTTTGAACTGAAATAGCTGAGGGTCTGCAGATAATAGGTATGCTGGTTGTGAGCCGCCGCAATCATAATCAAAAGACGTACCGGCACATCATCTACCGGCTGAAAGTCAATGATATCGTTCTTACAGATTCCAACACTCATAACCAGATCAGTTACAGATGTAAGGCGGACGTGAGGAATGGCAATGCCACGACCAACAGCAGTAGACATCAGTTCTTCACGCTGCAGGATACCGGAAACCAGTTCCTTTTCATCTTTAATCTGGGGAGCGGTTGCAAGATTTGTTGCCAGCTCGACAAGTGCGTCATGCTTTGTAGTACGATTGATAAAAACAATGCGCTCGGGAGAAAGAATATTACGAACACGAACAGGAGTGTTTACTTCTTCCGGCTTTGTATTTGAGGAAAGGCGTTCATTAACCCATTTTTCAATTTCTGACCGCTTAAAACGCCAGACGGTACCGATTTTTCCAGCCGGAATCTCACCTTTCTGAGCCCAGTCATATACAGTGCGCTCTGAAACACGCAGGTATTTAGCTACTTCTTCAATAGTAAGGATGTCGTCACCCATAATGTTCTCCCTGACTTTAATAATGCTTATTCCATTTTGCATACATCACATCTATTTGTCAAGACATAGTAAACTTTTCAATAGATTTCAAATCTTTTCGTCTATTCGTACAAATTCCGTTATATTTTAGGACTTTTCCGACGCTAATTCATGCAAACTGTCAAAGGGATACAATTCTCCCAGCGTATGCACGACAACATTATCTTCCCTTGAACCAAAAATAACAGGCGTATCATTGTCCGCAAATTCAGTCAGAACCTGTCTGCAGGCACCACAGGGACCAACCGGATAATCTGCCCTGGGAGCGGCAATGGCAATGGCCTTAAAGATGCGTTTTCCCTCGCTGACTGCCTTAAATGCGGCCGTGCGTTCAGCGCAGTTTGTCAGTCCGTAAGAACGGTTTTCAACATTTGCACCCCTTACAATACTTCCGTCATCAGTCAGGATAGCCGCTCCGACAGGAAAATGCGAATAGGGAGAATAGGAATTTTCAGACGCCTTAACCGCCTCCCTGTACAGTTCCATCAAAGATTCTTTTGAAATAGTCATATCATGCCTCCTGTCAGTCTTTCACGGATTATGACTTGAAAAATCCAGATTGACCAGTCTTTACCTATAGTATATCATAGAATTCTATGAAGAAAAAAAGAAATTTGCTCATTCCGCTCTGCATTACATTTTCAATCGTATATATTATTCTGGCTGCACGGCCACTCAAAAAGGAACTTCAGTTCAGTCCCCAGTGGACTATTGACGCAACAAAAGTCACCGTCACAAAAGACAGCCAGAACCTGAAAGAAAAATTTTCCGATGCAATTCCCTTTAAACTGGGACAGACACTGGGCTATTTTACGACAGACGGAGACATTCTGAACATCGTGACCTACCCCTACAAGGCAGCCCTTTCCCGCCATGCCTATACCCTTTACGGTACAAGCGATAAAAAGATTCCCTTCTACACTCCGGACGGAACAAAGGCTGGTGAAATAGTCCAGACAGGCTTTCCTTTTTTTACGGAAGAAGGCCAGTATCTTTTTTTACCGGGCGGTTCAGCCTTTGCAAAACTGTCAGAAGAGGGAAATATTGAGTGGACATACGAAAACTATGCTCCCATTACCGCCTTTGCATCTTCACATTCGGGATGTGTAGCAGGCTACAGCGACGGCACCATCATTTCCTTTACAGGCAAGGGCAGCATTGACCAGACCTTCAAGCCCAGCGGCAGCGACTTTCCCGTCATTCTGGGAACGGCACTTTCTCCCAGCGGCAACATCATTGCATGTATTTCAGGACAAAAGAGACAGCGCTTTATCATTGCAAAAAAAGCCGACAACCACACGGAAATCATTCATCACGAATATCTGGAAAAAGAAACAACCCGTCAGAAACTGGTTAAATTCAGTGCAGATGAAAGCACAGTCTATTACGACAGCGCAGACGGACTGGGAATTGTAGACTGCAAAAAAGGCAAAAGCAAAAAAATCAAGATTTCAGGACACATTCTTTCCATTCAGGAATCAGAAGAAAGCAGGACAGTCTTTGTTCTGAGCCGGGACAAAACAAAATATACGGTGCTTGTTGTAGAACCCTTCAGCACAACGGCAGGCGCCTTTTCTTTTGAAGCGCAAACAGCCTTTATCGCTGTAAAGGGAGACTGTCTCTTTGTTGGAAGGGATAATGAAATCGCAAAAATGAAGATTCAATACAATTAAAAAGATCAAAGAGGTGGGAAACATGAAAAAGATATCAGTAATTTCACTCACTGCATTTATTTTTACGGCTTTTCAGGGCTTTGCCTTTGACTGGCCGCAGAATGCAATTCAATCAGACTCATTCTATTCATATTTTGGTCAGATAAGGGGCGGAACAATCAACACTTCCCTCATTTTTACTGACAGCGAAGAAATTAAAGCTGCTGACGAAGGAAAAGTGATTGCAGTCATATCCGAGCACACAGAAGAAAGCGAACTTTTTGAAAGCACCTTGGGAAATGCAGTAATCGTTGCTCACAAAGACAATTTGCAGACAATCTATGCAAACCTTGACCGTGACAGCCAGCGGGAACGCTATACAATGGATTCCGTAGCCACCGGAAGCAGTTTCGGTCTCTGCGGAAATACCGGCTGGCAGCAGGGACAGGCAAACCTTGAATTTCAGGTTGTAGACACAAAAAATCAGGTTTTCATCAATCCACGGGTACTCATGCCGCGCGTTGGAAAAGAACTGGAACTTACCATCCAGAATGTAACGGCAGTAAACCGCAAGGGAAATGAATATGCACTGGGAATCAACAAGAGATTTCCTTCCGGCACCTACTACCTCTACCGGAAGCGCCAGGAAATCGCCATGCCATACAGAACAACCATTTTTATCAATGGCGCGGCAGTAGAAACAATTTCCTATGATATGCTGAGGGAAAAGAACGGCAGGCTCTGCACCAACGGAAACAAAAGTTATCCGGCTGCCCTGCTCTATCCAGATTCAAACCGCCAGCTGCTGGCGGAAGTTTCCCTGCCCAAAGGTCACAACGCAATCACAATTGCTGTAGTGGACATTCTGGGCAAGGAAGTTACGCTCACCTATTCGATGGACGCCTATTAAAAGATTGTTACTACTTCGCCGTTAGGATACTTTTCGGCGATGTAGTCTTTTACTTTCTGACTTCTCAAAGCCTTAACCAGCTTTTTGATTGACTCATCCTTTTCGCGGCCTTCTTTTACGGCAACAATATTTACATAGGGAGAATCAGCACCTTCTACAACCAGACCGTCTTTTGCAGCGGTAAGGCCTGCAGGAATTGCATAGTTTCCGTTGATAACCGCTGCATCCACATCATCAAGAACGCGGGGAAGGCTTGCGGCTTCAATTTCAATAAACTTGAAGTTCTTTTTGTTTTCAAGAATATCTGTAGGAACAGCAGTAAGACCTGCCAGCGGATTCAGAGTGATAAAACCTGCAGCCTGCAGAAGAAGAAGTGCGCGGCCTTCGTTTGTGGGGTCATTGGGAACTGCAATTCTTGCTCCCTCAGGAATCTTTTCAACAGCATCATACTTGTGTGAGTACAAAGCCAGGGGTTCTACATGTACACCACCGGCATTTACCAGATGATAGCC
>DFDV01000167.1 GCA_002369025.1 Treponema sp. UBA3819
GGGCAGGGACAGGAAAGCGCCCATCGTTTTGTCTTTGGGGCTCATGTTCCCCGAGGCTCCCGCATGGAAAACTACCTTGCCGGCCTGGACCACGACTTGTCTACAGATGATGCACGCGCCCTTGCCTCTTTTGCCCTTGCTGATCTGGCAGATTTTATCACCGCCGTCTTTGACAAAAATTTTGCCCTGGTGCGCTATGCAGAAAGTCTTACCGTAAGCGAAAGTTCATTTGCCCAGATTGCAGCCGGTGCTGACAGCCCCATCCTGAAGGAATTTTATGAGCCCATGCTTGAGCGTCTTTTTGCAGAGGGGGAAAGCCTTCCCCCTGCGGCGCACGATGTTGCGCCGACACCCCCTTCTGCGGGGTACTCGCAACAAAACAGCCAGCATTTTTTTTCTAGCGCACCCCGCAACGCCCCAGTAAAAACGCTCGTCTTGATTTCCATTCCCTTTGCAGGAACATTTGCCGCCGCACTGTCTACCGGCCGCTTTTTCAAGAAAAACTTTGGCAAACGAGCGTTCGTTAGTTTTGGTGGCGGCTTTATCAACACCGAACTGCGCGATTGCATGGAGCCAGCCTTAGCATCCTATTGCGATGCCCTCAGCTACGACAGAGGCTATGCAGGCTACAAAAAGCTCTTGCAAGTCCTGTCAGGGAAAAAATCACTTTCAGAAAGAGAAAGCGAAAAGTTTTATAAACTCAGATTATTCCTAACTAACGATTGTTTACTAACGAATGGTAGTTTTTCTTCTGATAGCGTCCATATACTGCCCCCGCTGGAATCTGACCCGGAAAGCGAAGCCTATGAAAGAGAAATCACTTCCACCCTCATTCCGGACTTCAGCGACATAGACTTTAGCCGCTATCCCAGACTGATTGACGACACAAACCCCATGCACCGGCTCTGGTCTGACGGAGCCTGGATAAAAGTCTACATGGCACACGGCTGTTACTGGCATCAGTGCGCCTTTTGTGACGTTACCCTGGACTATGTAAAAGGCTACTGCCAGACAAATATCAGCAGACTTTACCAGGACATACTGCGCCAGTGTGAGGAAAAAAAGATATTCGGCATCCATTTTGTAGACGAAGCCATGCCGCCCGCACTCATGATTCAATTTGCCAGAGAAAACCTTGCCCACGGTTCACCCCTTACCTGGTGGGGAAACATCCGCTTTGAAAAAGTCTTTACCCGCGATGTGGCAGATTTTCTTGCGGCGGGCGGACTGATTGGCGTTTCCGGAGGACTTGAAATTGCAACCGGAAACGGCCTGGACGAAATCCACAAGGGTACCGATTTAAGTTCCATTGTGGCTGCATGCTGTGCATTTAAAGAAGCAGGCATTTTAGTCCACGCCTACATGATTTACGGCTACTGGAAAGAAAGTCCCCAGGATTTGATGAATTCCATGGAAACCCTGCGTCAATTTTATGCAAACGGCCTTTTAGATTCATCCTTCTGGCACAAATTCGTCCTCACCCGCCACAGCCGCGTTTACAAAGAATGGTCAGAAGGAAAGTATCCCGAACTTAAACCCATAGACCCTTCAGAAAAATCAAATGCGCCACTCTTTGCCAAAAACGGACTCCATTTTACCGGCGAAGAAAAATCAGAAAAATATGGCCCCGGTCTGGAAATCGCCCTCAACGAATGGATGCACGGAAATCACCTGAACAAAAATGTCCAAAACTGGTTTACCTTTCCCGTGCCTGCCCCCACCGTATCAAAAGATTTTATCGCCCAGGAAATTGCAAAATACGAGTCCAAAAGGGATGCAGCCTTCAAAAAGATGGACAACAATATGTCATTGTCGCGCTCACCCCGACAATCTTACTGGCTGGGCGGCGAAAAAATCCCCCTTCCACACGGTAAGACCGGCTGCTTCTACATGGGCGAATGGTACGAAGCCAAAAAAGACGCCCCTGATTCATCCTTCCGTGGCAAGGGGCTGTGTCTGCTGTAAGTGGGGGGATAAAAGGTTTGAAAATCGCTTGTTGAAACGACATTCCTGCCTTTATTGCATATTTGTGAAACTCGGTATATACTTTGTGATAGTGGAGTTTGGCATGATTTTAGTTGATACCGATATAAAAAAACTGATTGATAATAAGACGCTCATAGTCGAAGGTTTTGACGAAGCTCACCTTAAAGGCATTGCGTATGAATTGTCCATTAACTCGATTATTGACGCACATGGTTCTGCCGTTGCAAGTTATGACCTGCAACCGGGCGAGACCGTATATATCAAATCGCAAGAAAAAATCTCATTGCCAAAAAACATTGTTGGTACTATTGTTGAACGAAATTCGGTTATGCGTCAAGGATTAAAAGTTGACGGTCCCTGCTATATTCCTGGCCATGAAACCTATTGTTTTCTTCGTGTGCATAATCTCACCAATTCAGTATTTTCGCTTATCAAGGGCTTTGCAATTGCACAGATTATGTTTGAGCAGTTGCAGTCAGAACCCCAGCAGACCTATGACAAGCAGGAAGGTGCCTCATTTACCAATGAAACAGAGTACAAAGGCTTGGGAAAATATGCAAACGAATACGATAAACTTACCAAACGCTTTGATGACGCAAAAGAAAGTTTGGAGTCGCTCAAAGAACGAATCTATGGCAATGTGCTTACCCTTATGGGTATAATCGTTGCAATTTTCTCTTTGCTTACGATTGATTTTCAGTTGGTTGCAAAAAACACTGATTTAAAATCGCTTGTCACAATAAACCTTTCTTTGGCAGTAAGCATTTCCGTACTCATGGGAATTATACTGATTTTC
>DFDV01000089.1 GCA_002369025.1 Treponema sp. UBA3819
ACTCATGGGAATTATACTGATTTTCTTAAATAAGGCAAAAAACAAGCGTTTCCTTGCCGCTTATATCCTTATTTTAGTCGCACTGATAATTGCGCTTCTCATCATTTCGATCTTCTAGCCTTTTAAAACGCGCACACGTCTAAAATTTTCTCATTTTTCATTCTGTTCTGCCAGTACTTTCATCACGCCTAAAAGCGGTGTGCGCTGTTCATCGGTGAGCGCATCAAAATATTCAATAAGTTGTAGCGTTTGTCCAGTAATCGGGATAAAGCCGTTGTATTCTTGGCCGGTTAAAAGATATTCAATGGAAACATGCAGTGTCTGAGCAATTTTGTGGGCATTGGTAACGCTCGGTTCCTGGGGATTCTTCTTTAGATAGTTGTCAATCGTCCGCTTGCTCACGCCCGATTTTTCCGCAAGGCTGCGAGCGGTAAACCCCTGATACTCCATTTCGTCCCGCAAGAATTCCCTAAATCCCATAACAATGAGAATACCCTAATTGACGTATAAAAAGGAGAAATTTGCTTTTAAACAAGGATAGTTATATACTATAAAATTGCCTATTTTGCTGTTCCTACTGGATTGCCTAAAAAAGTGTTGACATTTCATATAATTGCAATCATGGGAAAACAAAGCGGACTTTTGACGAAGAAATGAGATTAAGGAAACTTTCCGAACTCGGAGACAGTCTGGAAAAACAGGGGCTTGACGTAAAACAGAGGAGTCTCCGCCCCTTCGCAGGCGGGTAACCCCAAATGTAATCCCTCTTCCCATTCCGCTGAAATTTTACGATACTGTCTTTGCATATGGATTCGCTTACGCAGGAAGCCCGTCATGTGAATATGTCTCGCATTCGTTCCAAGGACACAAAGCCAGAGAAGGTGATTCGGTCGGCACTGTTTAGGGCGGGGGTGCGGTATCGGATTTGTGACAAGCGGTATCCGGGAAAGCCTGACTTGACTTTGCCGCGCTACTATGCGGTGATTTTTATTAACGGCTGTTTTTGGCACGCACACGAGGGGTGTGCATACTTTAGGTTTCCTCAGAGCAATCAGGATTTTTGGCGAGCGAAGTTTGAGCGGAATCGGGAGCGGGATAAGCGGGTGATTTCATATTATCGGGATGCCTGCTGGCGGGTCTGTGTGGTGTGGGAGTGTGCGATTCGCGGAAAGGGGGCTCGAAAAAAGATTGCGAAGGTGACGGAAGACATTGTGCGCTGGCTCGAGGAACCGGAGGATTTTTTTCTGGAAATCAAGGGATAGAAGCAAAAATCTTACTATGATGTAATACTTATTTCAGCAAAAATAGTTTCTTTTTTTCTGATATGAGCTATAATTATTCTATGAACATCCTTGAAAAAGTGAGCGACTTTTTTGGCAAGCGGATGGCTGTTATCGTACTTGTGGTTGCGGCTTTTGCTTTGTTTGTGCCATCCTCTTGTCTGTGGATTCAACTGTACTGGGTAAATTATCTTTTGATGGTAGTCATGTTCGGCATGGGACTTACGCTGCGGCTTGATGATTTTAAGCTGGTTTTTATGCGCCCAAAGGATATTATCATCGGCTGCCTTTCTCAGTTTATCATCATGCCGCTTTTGGCTTTTGGACTTTCAAAGATTTTTAATCTGGATGCCGCACTTATGGCAGGGGTTGTGCTTGTGGGAACTTGTCCCGGCGGAACTTCCAGCAATGTCATCACCTATCTTTCCAAGGGCGATGTGGCTCTTTCGGTAGGCATGACCAGCGTGAACACCATTCTGGCTCCGCTTGTAACTCCTGCTATCACCTATCTGCTCTTACGCACAACAGTTCATGTGGATATGCTTGCCATGTTCCTTTCCATCATCAAAGTGGTCATCGTGCCCATTGTCTTGGGTTTTTTGATTAACCATTTCTTTGGTCGGGTGACTCAACGAGCGGTAAAAGTGCTCCCCCTGATTTCTGTTCTGGCAATCTGTCTGATTGTAGCGGCTGTGGTTTCACACAATGCAGAAAAAATTCTCTCGACCGGTGCAATCGTTTTTGCCGTAGTGATTCTGCACAACCTCTTGGGGTACGCATGTGGATTTGGTTTGGGCAGAATCCTGCGTCTTTCGCCTGCAAAAACAAAGGCCCTTTCTGTAGAAATTGGCATGCAGAATTCTGGGCTGGCCACCAGTCTTGCAGGAACAGCCTTTCCCACGCTTGCCATGGCAACGGTTCCTGGCGCAATTTTTTCAGTGTGGCACAATATTTCTGGTGCAATGTTGGCAAACCTATACAATAAATGGAACACGGAAAATGAATCTACACATTTCCAAAGAGAAATAGAAGATGAAAACGATAAAAATTGACAATACCATGTATGACATTCCCAAAGCCGTAGACTTTGTGCGTAATGAATTAGCCAAACGAAAAGTTTCTAAAAAAGAAAGTGCCAGAATCATTCTGATGGCTGAAGAAGTCATAGGAAAGATGGTTGAGACCGCAACGGACAAAATTACGATTACAGTCCATGGATTTTTTGATTTTACCAAAATCTGGCTGTCGGCAAAGGGTACAGAATTTTCGGCTTCCGACATTAAAAACAGCCTGCTCTTTGACGAGGAAGACACTGAAAACGCTGAATTAAATGCCCTGGTTCATCGTCTGGTGGAAAAAGTTATTGGCGGTACGCTGAATGTTCAGCATGAATACGGCGTAAATAAAGTCAGCATACGTGTCAAAAATTCAGCTTTCAAAACCCTAATTACTACCCTTGGAGCCTTGCTTGCAGGTGTTGGAATGGGACTTTTGATGCAGAAGTTCTTTTCTCCTTCCGTGGCAAATGCAGTGTCAAATAATATTTTTTCGCCCATCTACACCATATTCATGAATGCACTCAAAATGATTGTAGGTCCCCTTGTCTTCTGCTCAATTGCTTCGGCAATCGCGGATTTTAGTGACCTAAAGGCATTGGGACGCATGGCGATAAAAATAGTGGTAGCATATCTGTTCACTTCCATGATTGCAATCTGTATTGGTTATCTGGCCTACCAAATCTTCCCTATTGGTAATCCATCGCTTGCTTCTTCCGTTTCTGATGCGGCTGCTTCCACGATTGCTACCGGACAGAGTGTAAAAATTTCAATCAAAGATACCATTGTGGGCATTGTCCCCAACAATATCATCACTCCCTTCCAAAAATCAGACATGCTGCAATTGATTTTTATAGCGGTGATTGTTGGTCTTGCAGCAGCCAGCCTTTCAGAAAAATTTCCTTCCCTCAGAAAAGGTCTTGTCCTCTTGAACAATTTGTTTTCTAAAATCACAACGGTACTGGTTTCTTTTATTCCGATTGTCGTTTTCTGCTCCATGGCAAAAACGATGCTCTCTATGCACATTGGAAAACTGCTTGATGTTATTGTATGGGTTCCCTCAATTTACATGGGCTGTGCTTTAATGATTTGTGTATATCTTTTGCTCATAGTGATATTTGCAAGATTGAATCCTTTCAAGTTTTTCAGCAAATTTTTCCCCGCAATGATTTCTGCCTTTACCCTTGCTTCCAGCAATGCCACGCTTCCGACTTCAATCAAACAGTGCGATGAAATGGGCGTATCAAAACGGGTCTATTCATTTTCACTTCCTCTCGGTGCCACCATCAACATGGACGGTTCCTGCATTTCACTGATAATTACTGCACTCTTTATGGCAAAAATTTTCGGTCTTCCCATAACAGGAAGTGCCCTAACGACAATCATTGTTTCAATCATGGTGCTTTCTGTTGGTGCTCCCGGTGTTCCAGGCGGAGCCCTTGTCTGCATGACAATTATGCTCCCCCAGATTGGTATTCCAGCAGAATCCGTTAGCCTTATCATGGGCCTGTACCCAATCATGGCAATGATGCAGACATGTACGAATGTTACTGGTGATGCCGTTGTTACAACGATTGTTGCAAAGCAAGAAAAGATGCTTGATATGGAGAAATTTAATGCTTAGTCTGTCGTGGAGCATTTTTATTTCGCCTTACTTATTTAAAGAACTCAACTGCTGGAAGGACTTCAACAATCATTCCACCGAATGAAATCTTGTCTTTCTGATTCAAGGTCAAAAGGAGTGGCTTTACTCCGGGAAACTTTTTGCAGGTTTCTACAAGCCCCCTCACCTCGCGCTCTTTGTTTTCATGGTTGAGTTCATAGCAGACTTGAAGTGCATTTTCAGGAACAGAATCTCTTCCATACAGAAAATCACATTCAAAGGCTGCTTCTGAGTAATACCAGATATTTTTTGTGCGGCGGCGGAGTTCTATAAAAACGGCATTCTCAAATATGCGGCCAAAATCCTGGTTTATTGAAAGGGTTACATTCTGAATCATTCCCGTGTCGATGCAATATACTTTTTTGGGGTTAACGGTTTGAGCCTTTGCGGAATAATTGAACTTGGGCACAAAAAAGAAAAGGTAGCACTGCTCAAAAAAAGAAAGATATTCAAGAATAGTGGCTGTTGTCTTTAATCCCAGCTGGGCGGACAGTTTTGAGCCTGTGATGAGATTTCCGCAGTTTGAGGCAAGATAAGACGCAAGCAGTTTTATAGACCGCACATCTTTTATTCCATAGCGAACCACAACATCGCGCATCAATATATCTTCAAAAAGACGCTTTAAGATTTCCGGCCGCTTGTAAATCAGATATTCAGGAAAGCCACCCTGTTTCAGAAAATCAGAAAAAGTTTTTGCTGTCTTCTTACACTTTTTTAAAAGACAAAATTCCTCATAGTCGAAAGGAAAAAGCTCGTAATCCAAGTGCCTTCCCGTAAGTCGGCTTCCAAGTTCAGAACTTAAAAGAGATGCGTTTGACCCTGTTACCGTTACAAGATTCTTCTTCCTGAGCTGAGCATTTACAAAAACTTCCCAGCCTTCCACAACCTGAATCTCGTCAAAATAAACTGACTTTGTGCCAGCGTTTGCTTTTTGGAAGCGCTCGATTGCTTCTTCAAGAACCGTAAAATCAGAGGAAGAAAAGCCATAGATGGCAGGATCGTCAAAATTCAGATAGAAAGCATTTTTACCATCTCTCAAAAAATCCTGATTTACCAAAGTGCTTTTTCCAGAACGGCGGATTCCAGTTATAATCCGCGCAAACTGTGGCAAAGCCTGTTCGATAGCCGCAGAGACACGAGGAACAGAAAGCCTTTTGTCAGAATCAAGGATTTCTTTTTTTTGCCGTTCTGATGTATTCAAGATTAATGCTGTGTCTATCATAAATACATTGTAGTATTTAGTGACAGTAAAAGCAAGTGTTTAGTGACACTAAAAGCAAGTATTTAGTGACAGTAAAAAGATATTTTTAGTAAGAGTAAATACATAGGGTGACACTCAGATAAAAGAATCCTATCAGTGACTGCACATGGACATTAGTTCGGTCTCAGTTTTCCTCATCAATTCCGTAAATGACATATAGTTTTTCGTATTCTGCGGAACAGGAAAACCGAATGACTCAACTGCACCGCCAAGTCCAAAAAAACTATGAGAATCGCTTTTCATCACGGCAGCAATTTCATTTCCTTTTAATTCAAACGGATAAATCAGTCTCCCACATTTTGTCAGAATCGTGGCAAGATATTCTTTCCAGAGCCAGGCCCCGTCAAAAAGAATGCCGTAAATCTGCTTTGAGTCGTTTCCGTATTTTAATTTTTCGTAGCGGAGATGTTCCGTCATGTCGTTGTCGCAGGTGCGATCCCGCGCCTTGTAAGAAATCCGTCCACGGAAAGGGCTATTTTCTTTTTATGTGGCGGCTTACATCCACTGCCCCTTTAAGGTTTGCGTCGTTCTTTTGGAAGTGCTGACAGGTTTTAAGGTAACTTGCTATTATAGCTGGTCAAAAAAATAAGCGGTAGGGATAGTAGCGGCGGCGGAGCCGTTCGGACGGGTTTGCGGGGAGCAAAAACGTCCGAATGAAGCGCGGGTAGCGCGGAACCGCGGATAGCCCGACGGCACGGGTGCCGGACCGCCCGAACTATGCTTTTCAGGCTTTTGCCAGACCTGCTTTGCGGGCTTCGTCGGCTACGGCTTTTGCGACGGTTTCTGCGACGCGGGGGTCAAAGGGGTTGGGGATTATCATGTCGGGGCCGAGTTCGCTTTCGGAAACAAGGCTGGCAAGTCCACGGGCTGCGGCAATTTTCATTTCTTCGGTGATTTTACTTGCACGGCAGTCGAGGGCACCACGGAAAAGTCCAGGGAAAGCGAGGATGTTGTTAATCTGGTTGGGGTAGTCGCTGCGGCCTGTTCCGATGATGTAGGCTCCGGCTGCCTTTGCCTTTTCGTAGGTGATTTCCGGCTCAGGGTTTGCCATGGCAAAGAGAATTGATTTTGGTGCCATTGACTTGACCATTTCTTCGCTCACAAGGTTTGGAGCTGAAACGCCCACGAAAATATCTGCACCCACCATTGCTTCTTTCATTGTAATGCGGCGGTTGTCGGGGTTGGTGATTTGAGTGAGTTCCTGTGTCAAAAAGTCATATTTGTCGTAATCGTCCTTAATGATGATTCCGTTGATGTTGAAGGCGTAAATTTTTCCGATGCCAAATTTGTGGAGCATACGGATGATTGAAGAACCGGCAGCTCCTGCACCGCTCACAACCAGGGTACAGTCCTCTGCCTTTTTGCCTGCAACTTTTAGGGCGTTCATGATTGCGGCGGTTACAACGATTGCGGTTCCGTGCTGGTCATCATGGAAAACCGGAATGTCCAGTTCTTTTATAAGTGTGCGTTCAATTTCTACGCAGCGGGGAGCAGAAATATCTTCCAGGTTGATGCCGCCAAAAGTGGGGGCAATCTGCTTGCAGAATTCAATAATCTTCTGGGGATCTTTTGTGTCGATACAGAGGGGAACTGCGTCCACGCCTGCAAATTTCTTAAAGAGAACGCATTTTCCTTCCATAACAGGGAGGCCTGCGGCTGGTCCGATGTCGCCAAGACCCAAAACGGCTGTTCCGTCAGAAACAACGGCGATGGTATTTCCTTTCCAGGTGTATTTGTAAACATCGTCAGGGTTTTTGTGAATCTGGCGGCATGGCTCTGCTACTCCGGGAGTGTATGCCACAGACAAATCATCTCTATTTTCCAGGGGCATTTTCAGTTCAGTAGAAATCTTGCCCTGCCATTCAGCGTGTTTTTCTAATGCTTTTTCGTAAATTGTACTCATTCTGCCAGTATAGCAGAATTATTCATCTACTGGAAGAAGTTCAAGCTCTGTTTCATCGGATTGGTCGTCTTCATTGCTTTCTGAAACGTAATCGCTCATCCGGTCACGCTTTGCAACAATGATGGTAATGTCGTCATCCAGAGGTTTTCCTTCGGTAAATGACCAGTGTTCTTTTGTTATGGCTTTGAGTATGTCATTGGATGACTTTTTACAGTTTTCCTTTACAATCCGCTTGAGCCTTTCTTTTCCAAACTGCTCCTGATTTTTATTGGAGGCTTCGATAATTCCATCCGTAAACCAGACCATAATATCTTGATCAGCCATATCAAACCGGGAGGTAGCAAAGGAAATTTCAATGCCCTGCATACCGATTGCTCCGTAGTGTTTCTTGCCGTCATTTCCTGTAATCTCTGTCACTTCATCAGTGGCGGCAGAATACTTGAGGGGATAGGGATGGCCTGCATTTCCCAGTTCAACATGTACTAGCTCTGCGTCTGTATCATTTTCAAAACGGCACAAAAGTCCGGTAAGGTAGTTATCAATTTCACCTTTTTCGTTCAGGATGATATTGTTTATGCGGGCAAGAATTCTATCCATGGGCTCTTTGCCGGCAAATCCCTTGTGAAAGGCGTGACCGATGATATTTTTGGAAAGCATGGTGACAAGTCCCGCAGAAATGCCGTGTCCGGAAACATCGAACAATGAAAGTCCGTTCAAAAGGTGGTTTTCCGTGTAATAGTCATACAAGTCACCGGAAACAATTGCCTGTGAATTGTAGGAAACTGCAAGGTCCCAGCCTTTAAAGTGTTTGTTGGGCTCCGGGAAGAATCGCTGCTGTACGATTGAAGCCATCTGCAAATCCAGATCCGCCCGGAATTTTTCTTTTTCAAGGCGCTCAGTCAAAATAGAAAGCTCATAATTTGCTCCCTGCAAATCACGAGTCCGGATATCCACTTCTTCCTGAAGATGATTGGCAAGATATTCGTTACGCCTGTAGACGCGGGAAAACTGGGTAGACAGGATAATGATAAATATGACAATGGACATGTGCCAGCAGAAAATTGAAAAATAGGGATAGACCTGAGTATTGTCGTGGAGGCGCAAAAAGATATCTAACAGAATGGAAATTGATAAAGGCATAAAGCCGATGATTAATTCTGTTGCGCGTCTTCTGTATTTCTCTGCGCGAAGTCCTTTAACAACCCAGCAGGCACCGATGAAGCCCTGCACAAGAATCAGGCCAAACATAAGCGGCATGCTTGAGATAAGCCATTCATAGGTAGGTGCAAAAATTGTCAGCAAAATCTGAAGAGCAAGAATCGCAAGCCGGAATTTTTCCAGTTTAGGAGCCTTTTTCAGATTCACAAAGTCGGCAACAAACATTGTCGAAAAATACACAATCACATAAGGCGGTATACAAAGCGTAAGTTTGATAAATGGAACATAGGGTATCAGGCCGTTAGTGTAGGCAGGCAGTTCCGTAGAAACAAAGGGCAGCAGAAAAATTGCCGTAAAGAAATTGAGGAAGGCAAAATCGCGGTATTGCTTAAATTGTTTCAGATTCAGGTAGAAACTGAGGTAGAGCACAAAAGTCAAAAGCAGGATGCCTATCAAAATCAGATAGACTTTTGTGTGATAAAAATTAAGTACTTCATAAAGCGGATAAGCACAACGTACCGGAAGAATTACAGAATGGCTGGAAATGGCACTCCGTCCCTGGGCATAAATTTTAATCAGGATAGTATTTGTCTCATGCTGCTTGAGGACATCCATGGGAAAACTGAAAAAATGTGCCTTGAACATGGTAGAATGTTCATTGGGAGGAAAATCGCCGAATCTGGAAATGAATGTTCCGTTACAGTAGACTTTTTCTGCAAAGCGCAGATAGGGAATGACCAGACCCAAGGGTTGATGACGGTATGCCGGAGGAATAGTAAAATCCGCGCGTACCCAGACATAGTGCTCACCCTTTCCCAGTATATTTCGCAGATTTGTCGTAGATTTGTCTTCCAGCCGCTTAAAATCCCGGCTGTGTTCTTCAGCATCTTCTACCGTAGACTCTTCCGTTGATTCCCAGTACATAAAAGTGTCGCTGATTTCCAGAGGCTTTACGGCTACATCATTATGTCTGTTACAGGAAATACAGCACACGGTGCAAAAGAGAGGCAGGAGAAGAATTTTCAACATTTTTTTCCAGACAAACACAGTATAGTATATCACACTATCTGGAATTTTTAAAATGAAATGAAAGAGAATTTTTTTTATTTTCTGCCCATACCCTTCATTTTTTTGTGGACTTTCTGGAATATTCGTATATAATTATAATGTTAAATCTTCAGAAAATTATGGAGTTATTATGACACTGAAAAAATCAACAGATCGTATGATTTATCTGATTGGCATGGCGTTAGCTTTTATCGGCATGTTAATTCCCTGTGTTCGTGAACCTGAAGAAGGTGTACTGAATGTATTCTCTGGCGCAGCATTTTTTAACCAGCCGGGAATCGCATACATCTCTACATTCATGGTTATTGTCTGGCTTGCAGCACTCGCTGGCATTATCATCTACTTTCTTACTAACTTTATGGTTGGTGACTTTGTAGCATGGCTGGTTGGAGCAGGCTTTGGTGCCGCTCATGCAATTGCAATGTGCATGTACCTTGCAGAAAACTATGAAGAACTCGGCATGCTCAGCTGGCTTTATGTCGGTTCATTTGTTACATGTGCTGGCTTTACGACTGCTCTGGTAGGTCTTATCCTCCAGGCAATCCACATTCAGCATCCTTTGAAGCCCAAGGCTGAATAAA
>DFDV01000007.1 GCA_002369025.1 Treponema sp. UBA3819
TGATGTCATCAATATTGTTTTCTTCAATCATGCGCTGCAGTGAGCCGGAATACCATGCCTTGCTACCGATGGAATCTTCATACCATGTTCTTCCGTAAAATGAAATCCCCATGACAATTTTTTCCTGGGGAATCTGACTGAGGGCGTAATCTGCTATTTTACGAACCCATTCATTTGATGCAATTGGGCCGGGCTTGCTTGTGCTCCAGTGTTCGTCATAGGACATGATGATTACTTTGTCTGCAATAGAGCCGATTGTTTTGTAGTCATAGACATCATCGCTTATGGTGCGGATGCGTGCCTTTACGGCTACAGAAAGACTTTTGCTTCCCAGTCGTTTTTTCAGTTCGCGAAGAAAATTGTGGAAGTTTTTATTGTCTTTTGCTGGTATGTATTCCCAGTCTAACTGCAGACCATCGTAACTTTCTGCCGCCTGTACAAGGCCAGAAATTATTCTTTCGCGGAGGGGAAGGTTTTCGTCAAGCAGAAGATGGGCCTGGGCAGTAGAATCACAGGCGGAAACGATGTGGACTTTTCCCCTGAAATCTCCAAAGTATTTTTCTTTTGGCGCAGGCTGCCTTACTTCGCTGAGGCTTGTAATTGGAGCGATAAAGTAGAGGATGTCTGTGAGCGGGATTTGACGTGAAAACTCGCTTTCCCGTCCGTTCATGACATAGCCCCAGAGCTGGTCAAAGAGAATTGCATCCGGGTCTGGAGAGTAGGTAAAATTCCTGTCAGAAAACTGTATGACTTCAACACTCTTGCAGGACATACTTACCGAGAGCATTGTCAGAAAAAGAAGAAAGATCAGTGTGAGTTTTTTTACCATATTTTTTTATCGGCAGATTGCAGGGCCGAGTTGATATGACAGTTTTTGCAGGAGTGGAAAGTGTTGAAAATAATTGGCGGGGATAAAAAAACCGGCAGCATTCGCTACCGGTTTTTTATGAAGTCAGACTATCTTACTTCTTCTTGAATACGATGTAGTCCAGTTTCATGCCTGTTTCGCCAGGTTTGTTCGGGCGGTTCGGGTCATTCTGCTGAATCTTTACAGTAACCGTTGTTTCTGCATCGAAGTGCAGGTTCATCGGTGTACGAGTAGTCAGTTCATATGTACCAATCGGCGGATCTGACGGGAATGTGCGGTATGCAACATCGTCAATGAATACATTGAATGCATCATGGTTTCCGTCCGGTGCATCTTCGTTTACGAGACCAACATAGTCACCTGCAGGGAATGTAACGATCGCAGTGGCGATTGACTCTTCGCTGACGAGTTTTGCGGCATATCCGCCAGAAGCCTTGGCATCTGCGAAAATAAGGAACTCTTCATTGTACATATTCTCGACTTCAATCTTGAGTTCTGAGCCTTCGAATGTGTACTTCGGCGGTTCTGAGGGGCTCTCAGGTGCCGGACCAGCAGGAGCTGCAGAAGCACCAGCTGATGAAGAATCGGATGCGCCACTTGTAGATCCACAAGAAGCGAGCATTGCAATAGCTGCAATTGCGGTAACAACAGTAACAACTTTGTTTACCAATTTCATTTTTCTATCTCCTCCTTAATGAGATTAAATATATTATACCCCTATGAAATCGTCCTGTCCAGTCATAAATTTGAAAATTACCGACTTTCTACATTTTTCTGCCAAAACCGGGCACGATGGGCGGAATGAATTTCTTCTGCGTGCTTTTTTTCTCAAGGCTGCTGAGCAGATTGCTGAAGAGTTCGCTCCTGGTATCATCGTCCAGCTCCTGTGAAGGTTCATGGTATTGGACCAGATTGGCCGGAATTTCATCAAGAAAGCGGCTGGGCTCACATTCTACGACAGACTGCATGCGTCGTCTCTGGCGGCAGGATGAAATGAGCAGTTTGTCCCGGGCGCGGGTTATGGCCACGTAAAAAAGCCTGCGTTCTTCTTCTACAGCCGCATCGCCGCCTTCATCAACTGCCCTCATGTGGGGAATAAGGCCTTCTTCTGTGCCGGCAATGAATACCACCGGGAATTCAAGTCCTTTTGATGCGTGAATGGTCATCAGGTGAACTTTGCCGCTGTTTTCCTCGTCGTCCATATCATCCCGGCTCAAAAGGGTAATGCGGTTCAGGTATGAGTAGAGGCTTGCGTCTTCCGTGTCAGGATTGTTTTCCCACTGTTCCATGGAATTGATAAGGCTGTCTATGTTCAGGTACTTAAAGCGTGCGGCCTTTTCGCTTTTTGGATTTTCCGTAATCAGGTGGTCAAAATAGCGGATTTCTTCTACGAGGACACGGACTTTTTTGGCAAGTCCACGGCCGCTCAGCATGGTTTTGTTGTTTTCTATCAGGGTGACGAAGGTCTGAAGGTCTTCCTTTGTGTTATCAGGCAGTTTGCTTTCTTCTTCTGGAGCAGAAAGAAGGGCATTGATTGCCTCCCAGAGGGATACTTTCAGTGCGTCTGCGACTTCATTGAGCCTCTCAATGGTGGCTCTTCCGATGCCGCGGCGGGGAGTGTTGATGATGCGCAGGAGGTTTACGTCGTCATCATGGTTTGCGATAACCCGCAGGTAGCTGATGATGTCCTTGATTTCCTTGCGCTGAAAAAAACTGGTTCCGCCGCTCATCTCGTAGGGAATGTTTTCCTGCAGGAATTCTTCTTCCAGCGGACGGCTCTGGGTGTTTGCCCTCATGAGAACGCAGAAGTCATCATATTTGCGTTTTTCCTGTACGCAGATGGTACGAATGCTTTCTACGATGAATTGAGCTTCTTCCGTTTCGTTTTGCGGCATGTAGATTTCAATGGGTTTTCCGCTGCCGTTTCCGCTCCAGAGTGTCTTGTCCTTGCGGTTTGTGTTGTGGCTGATAACACCGTTTGCAGCGGCAAGAATTGTTTCTGTAGAGCGATAGTTCTGTTCCAGACGAATTTCTTTCATGCCGGGAAAATCTTTTTCAAAATTGATGATGTTCTGATAGTCTGCGCCCCGCCAGCTGTAGATTGACTGATCATCGTCGCCTACCACGGCCACATTCTGGTCGGCAAGCAGATGCATGAATTCATACTGCTGGTGGCTTGTGTCCTGGAATTCATCTACCATGATATATTTGTAGCGGTCACGGTAACGGGCCAGTACATCCGGATTTTCGCGAAAAAGTTTTATGGGCAGGGTAATCAGGTCGTCAAAGTCTACAGCATTGAAAAGTTTCAGACCCTCCTGATATCCTTCGTAGAGGGGCTTGTACATGCTGTTTTCGCTGTTCCAGCTTTTTCTTCCGGTTTTGATGTCGCTGAAAAGAATGCCGATTTTGTAGAGGTCCATGGCCTCCGGGGAATATTTGAGCTCACGCCCGGTTTCTTTTATGAGTGCATTACGGTCTGTTTCATCATATATGGAAAAATTATCCCGGAAGCCAAGACGGCTTATGTCCTGACGCAGAATTTTTACTCCGAATGCGTGGAATGTGGATATGGTGAGGTTCTGCAGTTTTTTCCCGGTGAGTTCCTTAATGCGGGTTTCCATTTCCCGGGCAGCTTTGTTGGTAAAGGTGAGGGCAAGAATCTGGCTCTGGGGAATACCGATGTCCAGCATATGGGCGATGCGGAATGTAATGACACGGGTCTTTCCGCTTCCGGCTCCTGCAATAATGAGGATTGCACCATCAGTGGTCATAACTGCATCGTATTGTTCAGGGTTCAGTTCGTTTTTAAGGTCGGAAAGATCGGTTGCCATGGGGAAGAGTGTAGCGAAATTCGACTTTTTGTGCTATACTTTATGTTATGACGAAAGCAGTTTCATCTTTTTTTGAAAAACATCATTTTTCCGTAAACAAGGCGGATTACAATCTTATTTCAGCACTTCGGGCGGATATGAATGCAAAACTCAAGGGCGAAAAAGCCTGGCAGGAGATGGCTCTTACATGGGCTCTGCCCCCGGAAAAATCCCCTGTAAATGAAAGTGTGATTGTGATTGATGCCGGTGGAAGTAATTTTCGTTCCTGTCTGGTGACTTTTGACGGAAAGGGAAATCCTCTTGTTTCAGAATTTAGGAAGAGCGCAATGCCGGGACTGGAAAGGGAACTGTCTAAAGCGGAATTTTTTGATGCAATTGCTGACAAAATTGAATACTTGAAGAGCAGGGCGGACAGAATTGGTTTTTGTTTTTCCTATTCAATGATTATAACCCGGGATGGAGACGGCATTCCCAATTCCCTCAGCAAGGAAATAAAGGCTTCTGAAGTTGTCGGCGTCCCTGTAGGAGCGACCCTGCGTCAGGTACTGGAAAAAAGGGGCTGGAATACAATCAGTCATATTGCGCTTTTGAATGACACTGTTGCGGCCCTGCTTGCCGGAGCGGCTGGTAACAGCGGTACATATTCGTCATACATTGGCTTTATTCTGGGAACGGGCATGAACGGTGCCTACATTCAGCCTGCATTTGGCGGAGAGAAAAGACAGGTTGTCGTGTGTGAAAACGGCAAGTTCGGAAATTTTGCCCGCTCCGATTTTGATCTGGCTCTGGATAATAAAAGTCAGCAGCCCGGCGAATACATGCTGGAAAAATGCTGTTCAGGCGGCTATCTTGGTTCCCTGGGACTGGAAGTCCTGCAGACTGCGGCAGGGGAAGGTCTTGTGAGTCCTGAATCTGCTTCTGCCTTAAAAGAACTGAAGAATCTGACTTTGATTGAAATGGACGAATTCCTTCATACGCCTGGCAAAAAAGAAAATGTCATTGCCGCCTGCTGTAAAGATGACGGGGACAGAAATACTGTTTTTGAGCTTCTTGACGCTTTGGTTGAACGCTGTGCAGGCTATTCGGCAAGTATTCTCGCAGCCTGTCTGGAGCAGTGTGAAGAAGGAAAAAATCAACCTGTCTGCATTTTATGCAACGGAACGACCTTCTATAAAACCTACCGCCTGAAAGAAAGAATTGAATTCTATCTTTCTCAATACGCCGGCAGTATCCGCTATGAGATTGTGGGCATGGAAAACGACATTACGATAGGAACGGCAATCGCAGGTCTTTTATGAGTTTTTCAAATGCAATGTCTCTGAAATCTGCATCTCGCCGCTATTTTCCGGGAACTGCATTGCCTTTCTTTTTTTGCATTGTCATTTTTTTCTTTTCCCTTCCGCTTTTTGCAAAGGGCGGCCCGATGAGCGGGGCTGGAAAACTTTCCGTTATCCGCACTCAGTATTTTGATATCATCTATCCGGAAGAATGCCGGCGGGGAGCAGAAAAAATTGCCGGGCTGGCAGACGGCTACTACGAAGAAATTGCCGCCCTTTTTGAAACAGACTGCAAAATCCGGTTTCCGGTTTCAATTACAAAATCGGTGGAGACAACAAACGGATATTTTACTGTTGCCCCTTACAATGCCATTGTACTTCAGTACACCCCGCCGGAAATTTCTCTTGACCAGAACAGCGATTCCCTGGCGGCGGTTTTTTACCATGAACTGACACATGCAGTTTCTACAAATATAAAGAACGGATTCAGCCGCTTTGTGTCCGCCGTCTTTGGCGACTGGTTTGCACCGGCGGGATTTCTTGAGACAAGTTTTATGCATGAAGGTACGGCAGTCTCATTTGAAAGCCTGAAAGGAGAAGGGCGGGTACATGACCCTTACAGCAGACTGCTGGTGGTACAGGCAAAATTGGACGGCCGCTTTCCTGACTGGCGTGATGTAACGGGAGCGAGGGATATTTTTCCCGGCGGTACTGATGCCTATGCCTTTGGCGCTCTCTTCTGCCATTATCTTCAGGAAAGGTACGGCATGGAAAAATATGCCCTTTTCTGGAAGACTACGGGAAGCCTGCACGGTTTTAAGAGCAGCATAAAAAGGACATACGGAAAGCCTCTGTCTGAAATTTGGGATGATTTTGAAGAGTGGGTAAGCCTTCCCCAGATGACGGAAGTTCCTTCTGCGGAGCATGGGGTCGGGGATTTTTTTGTGGATTTCGGGCTTGAAAAGGCCAGAGATGACGGGTTTTCGCGGTCAAACAGCCGCCGTCAGGTATTCAAGTGCATTGCTTCCTCAGCCTGTGGACTTGCCTGGTTTGAGTCTAAGACCGGCGGCGTATGGTATGGAGAAATGAAAGATGGCAGCCTGCAAAAAAACCGGAAGCTTTTTACCTGTCCTGGAGTTTCACGCCTTTCTCTTTCCCCGGACGGGGCCTGGCTTTTGCTCTCATATCTGCAGACGGACAGGACGACAAAGGCAAGACTTGCCCTGTATAACATAAAGCGAAAAAAACTCCGGGCCCTTTCACTTACGTCGGTAAGGGATGCTGCTTTTGTGCGGGGAGAGGACGGCAGCCTGCAGGTTGCCTGTGTCAGCATTGCAGGAGACAAGCCCTCTCTTGAAGTATATGCACTTGATGGAGAAAGGGGACTCCTGCAAAAAAAGCCCCTGCCTGAAAAACGCTTTGTTTTTAAGGAAGACGAACAGCCCTTTAGTCCTGCTCTGGCCGCAGACGGAGGACTTGCATGTATCGTAAAAAAGGGCATGAACTGGCATATCCGCCTCTACGAAAATGACTCCGTTTACCGGGAATATGGCAGCGAAAAGACAATTATTCACAACCTGCAGAGTATGTATTTGCCGGACGGCCGCCTTGCCCTTGCTTTTTCCTATGCGGAGTCGGGGAATAAGCCTGTTCTTCCCCGGGCGGGAATGCTTGCCGTAGATATGGCCAGTTACGAAAGCACTCTTGTCCTGCAGGATGATGATGTTTCTGGCGGCGTACTGAATGCAGTTCTGCTTCCCGGCGACAGAGAAAAATTTTTGTATGTATCTGCATTTTATGATAAGCAGCGCCTCATGCTGATGGATTTTGCGGGGCGGAAAGTGATCAGGCACAGTGGAGATGCCCCGGAAAGGCTTGCTGTGGAAAAAGAAACGCCTGCAGGGGAGCCGGCTGTGGCAGGTGACTTGCCTCTGACGGGAGAATCATCCGCCGGGGAGCCGGCTGTGACTGAGCCACTGACAGCAGGGGAGCGCATTTCCTACAATCCCTTCCGCTACTACAGACGGAATCTCCGTATTCCCATCGGCCTGGTAAAAAGCTACCGGCGGAATGACCTTGACACCTACACATTCGGCTACACCAATCTGGGAACAGCCTTTCTGGGCGCGACCGCCGCTTCTTCTACCCCCTGGCAGGACGGCATTGTAGCCCTGAGCGGCGGCTGGAATCCCTTTGATAAAAACGGAGGAGCCTGTTTTTCCGTCACCGGCGGAAATGACACCTTTAAGTACAATGTAAACGGCAATCTGCTTTTTGACGGCTACGGCTTTATGCAGACAACGGAAGGAATCTCCCTGTCAAAAACCCTTTACAGCCGCTTTGGAAAATCTTTCAGCGGCGGAGCAAGCGGCGTCTATTTTTACGGTCACGGAAAGCATGGAGAAGCGGATGACTGGTCGGCAAGAACGAGGGGATACCTGCAGTTTTCAACGGTAAGAAAAATGTCTCCCCGCTATGCAGATTCCGCCGGCATAACTTTACAGCCCTTTATTCTCTGGGAGCGTATCAGCAGTCAGTATGTGAATGCGGGCTTTACTGCGGGACTTCGTATACCCGGACTCTTTCCCCTGTCGCTTTCTGCAAGCCTTTTCCCTTCTACTACATTTTTTGCCTCCGCTTCTGCAAGCATTTACCTTTTCAGTCTGGAAGTACAGAAAGGAATCCCCCTGGCTCTCTATATTGACCGCATCTATCTGACGGCGACCTACAGCGGAAAGTTTTCCTATAAAGCGGATACGTATTTTGACATAAGGCGTACGGCAGATATTGCCCGCAATCTGTCCAAAAATGACTACAGCGATCTGGTGCAGTTCCGTCTGGCAGGCGTGGCATCTGTGAATGCGGGCGTACTTTCCCGCCTGACCTTTGACGCCGGCATTGCCTTTCAGTACAGACCTAATCCCCGGGCAAATGAAAAGAAAATTGCAGTGGGAGTGAATGCAGTTCTTGTCTACTAGCGGAAAATGGTGTATAATTGCAGAAAGACTAGCAGGGGATAAAAAGTGGCACAGGGTAACGGACTGGGAAAATCAATCGTACTTCTGATTTTAATCATCATTATGATTCTTGGCGGACTTTTATGGTTCGACTATCTTGGTGTCGTTAATGCAAAAAAACTCTTTGCACCTGCTTACAAACTAATCGGCTTAAAGCCACAGACTTCTACTACAGCCACATCTTCCAAACCCCTGATGGCAGACCTTGATGATGATCGCCTTGCAAAAAGACTTGAGGCTCTGGATATCCGCAGTCAGGAACTCGATAAGCGGGAAGGGGATATTTCCAAGGGTGAAAGCCAGTATGAAGCCGTTATGCAGGAACTGGAAGACAGACGCAAGGCTCTGGAAGAACGAGAGGCAACTTTTCAGGCTCAGCTGAAAAAATATGATGACCGGGACGCAGAACTCGCAAAAATTGCTTCCTACTGGTACAACATGCCGCCTAAAACTGCCGTTGCTGAAATTGACAAGATGGAAGACCAGGATGTTATTGATGTATTCCGCAAGGAAGACGAACTTGCCACCCTTGGCCGCCGGGCGTCGATGGTTTCCGTATGGTTCATGAACATGGATCCGGAGCGGGCAGCCCGCCTTCAGCGCAAAATGACCAACAAGCCCCAGAAATTAGACTGACACTCGCTGCTGACTTAAAAATCTGCACATTTTTCTTCTAAACACGAATCCCGAATCCTCCGATGTTCTAAGTGGAGGTCGCGCCGATGCTTTCATTACAATCGGTTCAGGGAGAACAGATTCAAGCGCAGATACAAAGCTTACAGCCTCAGAAAATGCAATCAGAGGAAAAGACTGAAAAATCAGCTTTTTCTTTTATTGACCTTTTGAGGGAAGCAAGGCCTGCTGCTGACGAAGAAAAACCTGTTTCTTCTGTGAATGAAGGGCAGAAGACAGCTGAGAATCCGGAAAAAATTGCAGAAAAACCGGAAGAAAAAACTCAGAACGACGCTGCAGGAGAAAAAATCCCGCAGAATCAAAAGACTCAGGTAAGTAAAAATGATGAGGATCGGGAAGAAATCCCGGTAGTAGAGGCTGACGGGGAAAAAATTGCCTTGCTTGCCGCAGAAAATCCTTCTCATGCTGAAAATCACTTTGACGCTTTAGCTCTTTCCCCGCAGAACAAGCCTTTAGCACTTGCTGAAGTTTCCGAGGCTGGAGAAAAAACAGAAGTTCCCAATCAGATTGGTGCGGAACTGAATACAATCGCCTGGATGTATGCAAAAGAGAAACTTTCAGATGAAGAAGTCCTGAATGATGATATTCCCGAGGATGCCTTACATTCTCTGCTGGATGAAGCAGCCTTTATCGTACCGGAAATTGACACAGGCGATGATGGAGATGTAGAGACACTTCAGAAACTTTCCTTTGAGAGACCGGAAGTTCTTTTACATGCTGAGACAGAACAGACTCTTCGCAATAATGAAGAACTTATCCCCGACGGTAAGAGCACAAAAGTTTCTGCCCGCGACAAGTCAAAGCCCCGTCTTGAAATAACTGACCTTCGTACTGTGCAAAACCAGATGGAAAATGAGTCAGAACATGCGGTTTCAAAATCTCAGATGAAAAACGGTGCGGATTTTGCCTTTGAAGATAAAAATCAGCCCGCCGTACAGATGACGATGGAACTTGCCGGCAAGATAGAGCAGAATATCACTTCATCTTCAGGTCAGACTGCCGCCGCAAACGGTTCCAATTTCCAGGCAATGCTGACTAATGCCATTCAGGATAATGCACCTGACTTTGTAAAGGCTGGAAATATTGTCCTTCGTGACGGAAATCAGGGTTCAATCAATTTAATTTTGCGCCCTGAAGCATTGGGAAATGTTAAGATTAGTCTTTCACTTTCCGATAAGGTAATTACCGGCCAGATTACGGTGCAGTCACAGGAAGCCTACAACGCTTTTAAGGACAGCATCGACTCCCTTAAGGCTGCATTCGCACAGAATGGTTTTGAGGCTCAGGGCTTTGACCTGCAGTTTACCGGTAATCAGAATTTTGCCCAGAATCAGCAGGAATGGCAGAATCCTGAATTTGCAATCCGTGCCAGCCACACGTATGGAGATCTGGTGATGGATGATGCAGTTGCAGTGAGCGCAGATGTCTATGAAGACACTGCTTACGGAATAAATATAGTTGCATAAGGAGGCTTGGTAAATGGAAGTACAGTCCGCCGTTACTTCGACACCGATAAGCCAGATGAGCTGGCAGATGGATTCCGCTGACAAGTTTAAGCTTGACACGCAGGTAAACGCAATCAACAAGCAGATTGATGCGGAGCGTGGTCGGGCGGCAAGTCATGAGCTGGGAAAGGATGACTTCCTCAAGCTCCTTATTACACAGATGTCCAATCAGGATCCCCTGAGCCCCATGGAGAATACCGAATTCATCGCTCAGATGGCACAGTTCTCCTCACTGGAACAGATGACCAACATGAGCCAGAACTTTGAGCGGCTCAGCACCATGATGAACACCACTGCCGCAACAAACACCATCGGCCGTGCTGTGGAAATTGATTTGGGCGATACGACGACAACCGGCATTGTAGAAGCGGTGACACGTGAAGCCGCTCCCCAGGTGAAGGTGAACGGACAGCTCTACGACATGGAAAGAGTTAAAGCCGTATACGGCGTGCAATAAATTAGAACGGAAGACGTTCAAAAAGTAAAATTGTTTTTAATTAGAGGGTAGCTATATGATGAGATCACTTTATTCAGGCGTTTCGGGATTGCAGAATCACCAGACTCGCATGGACGTTATCGGTAACAACATCGCTAACGTGAACACCTACGGCTTTAAGCGCGGTCGCGTTGACTTTCAGGATATGATCAGTCAGCAGTTGAGCGGCGCTGCAAAACCGACCACTGAAGTTGGCGGCGTAAACCCCAAGGAAGTGGGACTGGGCATGACCGTAGCGGCAATTGATACCATTTTCACTCAGGGTAACCTGCAGTCAACTGGTGTTTCAACTGACCTGGCAATTCAGGGAAACGGCTTCTTCATCGAAAAGAACGGTGAAAAGTCATACTACACCCGCGCCGGTGCATTCAGCTTGGATAATGAGGGAACTCTGGTAAATCCGGCTAACGGCTACCGCATTCAGGGCTGGATGGCCCGCACAATCGACGGCGAACAGGTGCTCCGCACATCAGCTTCTCCGGAAGATTTGATTATTCCCGTAGGTTCAAAAGATCCGGCAAAGGCAACTTCTAACGTAAACTTCGCCTGTAACCTGAACAAGAATACTCCGGAAATCCCGGAGGGTGCAAACGAAGCCGACATCATGAAGGGCACCTGGGCAACCGAGTTCAA
>DFDV01000052.1:0-16733 GCA_002369025.1 Treponema sp. UBA3819
CTTCAGCCTTTGCCGCCTCAATCAAGCTTGCAGCAACTTCCGAACCAGTTGATTTTTTTGCAGCGTCTTTTTTTGTACAACCTGCAAAACCAAGTACCAGGGCAACGCCTGTAAGTACTGCCAGAACCTTCTTCATATGCTCCTCCATATTTTTCGGGGATTCTACCCGTTCTTTTCTTAATTATATTTTAAATCTCTTTTTCAAATAAAGCAAATAAAAAAAAGGCCGTTCCATTCAACGAAGGGGACGGCCTAAAAGGAGAGGAGGATGCAGAAAACATTGGTGCACAGCATGTGCGTTCCATACACCAAAAAAAACTGCTTTGTGATTGTTCAATCTTGCAATCACTTATTAAACCGTGGAAAGTCCTTTCAGTTACAGAAAAAAGAAAAAAAATAGTAAATATAACAAAATGTTTAAATGTGACTAGCGCATTTCGTAGACATTATGCAGGACAAGGAGAACTTTTTCTCCGATGGCGACAGGCTTTCCCGTGCGGGTGCGCTCATCTACAATGGCAATGCCGCCGCTTACCGCCTCAGTCTTTATCCGGTAGCGGATGTTTTCTCCCAGAAATGCAGATGAAATGACTCTGCCGGAAATAACCGCGGCAGCATCTTTTGAGGCAGCTTGTACATCGCTCTCCCTGTGCAGGGAAATCCATTCCGGGCGCACCAGTTTTGTCTTTCCCCCGTCTGCAATAAAATTTGCCCTGCCGACAAAGTCTGCTACAAAGGCATTTTTCGGGGTAAAATACACATCCTGGGGCGTTCCAGTCTGCTGAAGCTGACCGTGATTGATGACGGCTATAGTATCTGAAAGAGACAGGGCTTCTTCCTGGTCGTGGGTAACATAGACTGTGGTAATGCCAAAATCCTTCTGAATGTCCTGCAGTTCTTCCCTTACAAGGGCGCGCAGTTTTGCATCCAGACTGGAAAGAGGTTCATCCATCAGAAGAATCAGGGGTTTGAGGACAAGAGCCCGCCCCAGTGCCACTCTCTGCTGCTGTCCGCCGCTCAGTTCATGGGGATAGCGTTCCAGAAGATTGACAATTCCCAAAAGCCTTGCAGTCTGATGAATAAGGGCGTAGGCTTCATCCTTTGGCTTTTTTTGAATTTTCAGCCCGTAAAGAAGATTCTGCTCCACCGTGAGATGGGGAAAAAGAGCATAATCCTGAAAAACCATGCCTACTTTTCGTCTGTCCGGAGCAATATCCTTTTGATCTATACCGTTGATTCTTACAGTGCCGGAGTCAGGAATAAGAAAGCCTGAAATAAGGCGGAGCAAAGTTGTCTTACCGCAGCCCGACGGTCCCAGAAGCGTTGTAAAACTGCCCGGCTGAACTTCCAGTGAAATATCATTCACTGCGTCGGTCTTACCAAATGAGAATGAAAGATGTTCAAGGGAAAGACTTGCACCTTCTGCCATCATTCGCTCCAGATACGTTTTCGCATGCGGACTTCAATATAATGTCCTGTGCCTAAAATCATAAAGGTTACGGCTGTCAAAATCAATGCCAGTGCCGCAGATTTTCCCCAGTCTCCCTGCTCTGCCAGATTCAATATGCGGACGGAAGCCAGCGGAGTTTTAAAAGAAACCAGAAAGATAACCGCACTTAAGGTTCCGACACCGCGCACAAAATCATATATAAATGAGGAAAAGACACCGCCAGTCGAGAGGGGAAGCAGAATGGTGTAAAAGACACGCAGTCTGTCCGCCCCTAAAGACCGGGCACCATCGTCCAGAGTTGTCTTGAGCTGGGCAAAGGTAGAAGAAAGGATACGGTATGAAAAAGGCAGAAAGCCTACGGTCATAGCGATGATAATCAGCAGACCTGACGCTCTGAAATGAAGTGCATTTGCAGCCAGAGCGAGGGCAAGTCCAAAAAGGGTGCCGGGAATTGCTGAGGGAAGCTGGGCAACCACATCAAGCGTGCGTCTCAGGGGCATATCCGTGCGGTGAGTCACATAGGCAGTAAAAGAGGCAATGACAGTGCTAAAAATCGCGCTCACAAGGGCAAAAAAAAGCGAATTGCCAAGTTCATGCAGATAGGCTCCCATGGCACGCAGGTGGTCCAGCGTAAAGGAAGTGTTTACACCCCAGAGTTTCTGAAAGGCACCTGCTACAATGGCCATAAATTGAGCCGCTATGGCAAGGGTAAGCATAGCGCAAAAAAATGTGAGCAGAAGACGAAGGGGCAGCCTGGCTTTCTGTCTGGGAAGCGATGATGTCTTACCCCCGATGGTTGCAATCTTCAGGCTATTTGCCTTGAGAACATGATTCTGCAAAAGAAAAAGTATGACAGAGGGCAGAATCAGAATGAGCCCCAGAACGGCACTGATTCCCGCATTAAGCCAGCCGGTTAGCTGCGTGTAGATTTCAACCGCCAGTACACGGAAGCGGCCGCCCACAATCATGGGATTTCCAAAGTCGCTGAGCACAGAAACCGCAATAAACAGCAGGGCGCTCAAAATACCGGGAAAAGAAAGGGGAAGCGTAACCGAGCAGAATACTTTCAGTGAACCGGCTCCCATTCCCCGGGCAGACTGCTCCAGACTGGGATTGATACCCCGCAAAGTCTGAACGCAAATCAAATATGCAATGGGAAAAAAACAGAGGACCTGAGCCAGAAGCAGACCCGGAAATCCATAGAGAGAAATATCCAGACCCAGAAGCCTGTGCGTCACAAATCCCTGCCGTCCGAAAAGCAGGATAAAGGCAAGGCCTCCCACAAAAGGCGGCGTTATCAGATGGAGAAGCGGAATAAAAGAGAAAAAAGTTTTGCCAAAAATGTCGCCCCGCACCACTGCGTAGGCGTAAACATAGCCTGTCAGCACCGAAAGCAGTGTAGAAGCAATGCAGGCAAGCGCGGTATTTTTCATGGCAATGTGCCAGCGTTCAGAAGTCAGCACGGAAAGAAAATCTTTTGCACCGGGAGCCGCCGCAACAAAAAAAAGCGGAATGAGAACACAGACTGCAAAAAAAATGACGACAGCAAACCAGAGAAAGGAAAAAGGCTTGCCGCCGTCTTTAGTGAAATGACGCAAATGCCCCTACTTGACTTCCCTTGTCCAGCGGTCAAGCACTTCATTGCGCTGTTCGGAAGCCTTTTTAGTATCATACTCGATTAAATCAATATCGGCAATCGGGATTGAACCGGCAACAGGCTTTGCTTCCGGATTGACAGGAATGGTAAAATCAAGGGAGGACATGAGTTCCTGAGCCTCAACGGAAAGCATAAAATCAACAAATTTCTTAGCGGCAGAAAGATTTTTTGTATTCTTTAAGATTGCAATACAGTCCACATCGCCCACAGACTGGGGAGGAGCAATCAAATCAATATCAAAGCCCTGAGCCCGGTACTTTGTCAGTGCGTGAAGATAGGCGATGCCAATTGCATATTCTCCGGTTCCAATCAGTTTTGGAGGTGCAGAACCGCTGTCCGGGAACTGTCCGACTGACTGAGCCAGCGCAAGCAGATAGTCCCAGCCCTTATCCCAGCCCAGTCTCTGCAACTGGCCCTGCACAAAAAGATATGATGTTGAAGAGGCAAGAGGATTGGTCAATACAATTTCGCCCTTATAGGCAGGATCCAGCAAATCTTCCCAGCTGGCGGGCTTTTCCTTACCCGGAAATTTTTCTGCAAAACGCTTTGAATTGATTCCAATGCCCAGGGTGAGGACACAAAAACCTGTCCAGGTATTTTGAGGGGAGACCGCATAGGACGGAAGATTTTTCATCAAAGGAGATTCATAAGACAAGAGGGCTTCTTCCGCATCTGCCTGCATATGATAGGAACTTGCCCCTCCCAAAAGGATGTCTGCCTGAGGGTCATCTTTTTCTGCAATGACGCGGCTTACCAGTTCACCTGTTGTAGCACGAAGATATGTTGCGGGAATACCGGTTTTTTGGGTAAATAATTCTGTAAGCGTCTTGGCTTCCTCATCGTGGATAATCGCATAGATGCGCAAAGGCTTCTGCTCATCCTTGCAAGCCAGCAATAAAAGGGCAAGAAAGACTGCGGAAACACAAGCAAATACTTTTTTCATAAAACACCTCTCTATTTGCTTAATTTCCTAGAAGAATAGTATGAATATAATGTAATGTCAATACGTCGAGTCAAGGCACGCTAACGCTTAAAGCCTTGACTTCGCCGTTTTGAGGGTTTGTAATAAACCCTCAATATGATTTCCCCGCAGCCGGCGGGGATATTTTTACAGGGTCTGGCGGACAAAAATGCCGGTAAGGGTAACTTTAATGATGCCCTTGCGGACTTTTCCTTCTACAGCAAGAGAAGCGCAGTCGTCATCATCATACTTGCCTACCAGAACACCACTTCCGTTTTCATTAAAAGTCATAGTGACTGTCTTTTTACTTTCGTCAATGACATAGGTTCCGCTGGAAGAAAAACCATGACCGGTTCCTACCAGTTTTACACCGTCTCCCATCTCTGCAAAGACAAGCGACTCTGTTGAACCTTCAGGCAGGTCAAAGCGGCCGGCCTTACAATGTGTACCCAGATACTTCATGCCTGTAATATCAAGGGCAGCTGCACAGCAGAAGGCAGCGGTCAGAACAAAAAGTGAAAGGGGAAGTATTCTTTTAAGCATTTTCTTCATATAAATCCTCTTAAGACAGTATAACCGTCATTTGATTTTTTTTCAATGCTCCGATGAAAGTATATCTGCATCTCCACCCGAGCATATCTCCATCCAGGCATATCCCTGCCCGGGCAATTTTCTGTCTGCATTGGCTCAGGGCAGAAAATTTTTACTGGCGGATAAAATTTCCGGAAAGGGTAATGTGCAGAATACCGCGGCTTACATCCCCGTCTACTGCCATTGAAGCACAGTCAGAATCAGTATAGGTACCGATGAGAGTTCCCTGTCCGTTTTCATTAAAGCGCATGATGACAATTTTTTTTGCTTCCTGAATCTCATAACGGCCGGAAGAAGAAAAACCATGGCCTGTTCCCACCAGTTTAACGATGTTGCCTTTTTCAAAGACTAATGTTTCAGAAGACCCTTCCGGTAAATCAAATTTGCCTGCCTTACAGTTTGTCCCAAGAAATTTCTTACCCTCAAGAGAAATGGCGGCCACTTGCGAAAGCGTAATCAAAATCAGCGCACAAAAAGCCGCAAGTTTTTTTCCCTGCATATTGCCTCCAAATCTTTATATTATCTTAAGCATACCATCCCCCCTTCTTTTCCTCAAGCCCTTTCCCTCCCGCCCTTTTTCCGCTAGAATAAAAACCAGGGGGAAGCGGAAATGGCTGACTATCATGTTTTTCCGGATGCGCCGGAAGGTACACCAAAAAGCAATTTTGTGCATCTGCACGTACACTCTGACTATTCTCTTCTGGACAGCTGTGCCACACTGGACGGACTGGTGGCAAAGGCAAAGAGCCTCAACATGCCTGCCCTCGCCCTCACAGACCACGGCAATATGTTCGGCGCCCTTAACTTTGAGCATCTCTGCCATGTGAACGGCATCAACCCCATCGTTGGAGAAGAATTTTACGTCGCTTTCGGAAGCCATCTCGAACACAATACCGTTCCCTACTCACACAAGGGAGAAGATGGCGACCGTCAGGCAAAATACTTTCACCTCATCCTCCTCTGTGAAAATCAGAAGGGCTACGAAAACATGTGCTGGCTTTCTTCCATCGCTTTTACCGAAGGCATGTGGTACAAACCCCGCATTGACTTTGAACTGCTGGAAAAATATCACGAAGGCCTTATCTGCTGTTCTGCCTGTGTTGCAGGAGAGCTGCCCCAGCTGATTCTTGCGGGAAAGATTGACGAGGCAAAAGAAGTCGCCCTCAAATACAAAAATCTCTTTGGTCCTGACCACTATTACATTGAGCTGCAGGACCACGGACTTCCCGAACAGAAAGAAATTAACCCCAAACTGATTGCACTGGCCCGGGAACTTGACATTCCGCTGGTAGTCACAAACGATATTCACTACATTGAGCAGGAAGACTGGGAAGCCCAGGACTGTCTGCGCTGCATAGGCTTTAAGCGGAATATGAACGAGCCTCATCAGACTATGGGCGGTGACAGACACGAATGGTACTTTAAGACCGAAGCAGAAATGCGGGCCCTCTTCCCCGATGTGCCGGACGCCTTTGACAACACCGTTAAGATTGCCAATATGTGCAACCTGACCATTCACCAGTACAAGACCCAGGAACTCAAAGACTGTCTTCCCCGCTTTGAACTGCCAAAGGAATTCCAGACCCACGGCGATGACTATCAGAGCGACCAGAATGACTATGTACGCTACCTTGTAGAAAAAGGCCTTAAAATGCGCTACAAGGAGATTACTCCGGAAATCCGGGAAAGGGCTGAATATGAACTGGGAATCATCTTCGGCATGGGCTTTTCCGGCTACTTCCTTATCGTCTGGGAATTCATCAACTGGGCAAAAGAACACGGAAAGCCGATTGGTCCGGGACGAGGTTCCGGTGCGGGTTCCCTTGTTGCCTACTGTATGACCATTACGGACATCGACCCCTTCCGCTACAAACTGATTTTTGAACGATTCCTGAACCCGGAACGTGTCTCCATGCCGGACTTTGACGTGGATATGGACTACGACTTCCGCCAGGACATCATCCAGCACACCCGCGAACTCTATGGCGAGTCCCAGGTAGGACACATCGTTACCTTTGGTACCCTCAAGCCTAAAAACTGTATCGCTGACGTAGGACGAACACTGGGCATTCCCCTTGCCGAAGTAAACATGCTCAAGAGCAAGGTTTCGGAAAACCTTAAGGCAAAGCTGAAGAACTGTTTTGACCCGCCGAACGAAAAATTCCCCGACGGCGGTCAGCTTGCTGAATTCCGTCACGACCCCAGATATGAAAAACTCTTTGACCTCGCCATCAAACTGGAAGGCTGTAAACGCAATACGGGTCTTCACGCTTCGGGCATGGTGATTGGTCTGACCGCCCTTCCCAACTGGGCTCCTGTATTCAAGGATGCAAAGACAGGCGAAGTAGGCGTGCAGTACACCATGGACATCATTGAGCCCTGTGGTCTGGTCAAAATGGACTATCTGGGACTTAAAACCCTCTCCCTCATCCGCTATGCAGAAAACATCATCAACAAGCACAGAAAACCCGGAGAGCCCGAGTTCAAATGCGAAAACGTGAGCGAAACAGATGAAAAGACCTTTGACCTTTTCTGCCGGGGAGACACCGTTGCTGTATTCCAGTTTGAATCCCCAGGAATGCAGAAAATTCTGCGTCAGGCCAAACCCCGCCGCCTTGAAGAACTTGTCGCTTTGAACGCCCTCTACCGTCCGGGACCAATGGATTACATTCCCCAGTACATTGACGGAAAATGGAAGCCGGAAACAATTCACTATCCCGACCCCTGTCTTGAAGACATCCTCAAGGAAACCTATGGCGTTATGGTCTACCAGGAACAGGTTATGCAGGTTGCCCAGAAGATTGCAGGCTTCAGCCTTGGCGGTGCTGACATGCTTCGCCGTGCCATGGGTAAGAAAAAGCCTGAAGTCCTTATGGGAAAGAAAAAGGAATTTATTGAAGGCGCAATAAAATCAGGCTTTACCGAACAGCATGCCGCAGAAATCTTTGAAATCATGGTCCCTTTTGCCGGCTACGGTTTCAATAAATCTCATGCGGCGGCATATTCAGTTGTTGCCTACCGCACAGGCTGGCTCAAGGCAAACCGCCCCGCAGAATTCATGGCGGCAAACCTTACCAATGAAATCACTTCTACCGACACTCTGCCGGAATATATTGAAGAAGCCCGCCGCATGGGCATTCCGGTAGATCCGCCGGATGTAAACCGCTCAGACGCCATTTTCGACGTTGTGGACGGACATATCGTATTCGGTCTCAAAGGCATAAAAGGCATGGGAGACGCGGCGGCCCGGGCAATCGTAGCGGAGCGGGAAGAAAACGGTCCCTTTAACAGTTTCATGGATTTTGTTGACCGTATGTCGCTCAGAATTGAAGACAACAAGCGCCTCGTAAACAACAAGGCTATTGAAGTTCTCATAAAGACAGGCGCCTTTGACAAATTCGGCCAGAACCGCCCCACACTGCTTGCAAATCTGGACAAAGTTGTTGCCTACTGCGACAAGAAAAACAGTGGCGGTGAGTTTGGACAGGTAAGTCTCTTTGAAGATTCCGGTGAAAAAGAATTCAGCGACTATGTCTTTGAAGAAGTTGAAGACACGACCAGAATGGACAAGCTCAGCATGGAAAAAGAGCTGATAGGCTGCTATGTTTCAGGTCACCCGCTGGACGACTACAAGCAGGCTGCGGAACACGCTTCCCTCAATTCAAAGAACATGGAAAGAGAAGCCCGCTATGCACAAGCAGAAAAAGAAGCCCATGATGCAAGCGGCGGAAACGACTGGCGCAACCGCAACTCAGGAAAAGAATACACAGCCCTGGGCATGATTACTACCCTGAGAACGATTACCACCAAAAAGGGCGCTCCCATGGCATTCGCCACACTGCAGGATTATCACGGCAGCATCGACCTGACCTTCTTCCCCAAAACATGGGAGGTTCTGCGGAATCAGGTGCATACAGACGGCATTTATGCCTTTAAGGGAAAGATTGACGCAAGCCGGGGAATCGATCAGGCAAGCATGATAGTTGACGCACTGGAAGACATAAACACCCTGCAGACAAAGGCAATTCAGGAACTGCATATCCAGCTGGAAAGCGGTCTGAACGATGAGAGACAGATTTTTGACCTCAAAGAATACCTCTTTGGGAATTCAGGAAACTGCGCTGTCTACTTCCACATTGACAGTGAAGGCCAGTCCTTTACCGTTAAAGCCAACAGCCAGCTCACCGCTCCCAGTTCCAAAGAATTTATTGATACGCTGAAAGACCTGCCCTTTGTGCACGAAGTCTGGACAGTATAGGGCGTCTGTCAAACTGGCAGGCAGGCTGATTTCATTTTATCTGACTTCAGCCGGCTGCCAGTTTTTTCTTGACTTTCAGCCCGATTATTTCTATTTTTAAACCATGCCAACTGCACAATTTTTTTCGCTCTTAGCAAGCGTCATTTCATTTTACATTCTCTTGTGTTTTATCCGCATACTGCTTACCTGGATTCCGGGTGCCCAGTACAATACTTTTGGACGGATTCTTTCTTCCATCTGTGACCCCTACCTGAATCTCTTCCGCAGGTTCCGTTTTTTACGCATAGGAGTCTTTGACCTTTCACCGGCAATTGCCCTCTGTCTGCTGATTGCCCTTTCCGCCATATTAAAAAACATTGCGGTCGCAAAATCATTTACCCTTGGCGGTCTTCTGGCAATGGTCATCTACCTTGTATGGTCAGTCTTTTCTTCCCTTATGTTCTTTTTGATTCTTCTGCTGGTCATACGCCTGATTGCACTTTTGATGCGCAAAGACAATTACGGCTCCATCTGGGACGGACTCGACCGCACCCTCAACCCCATTGTCTTCCGTATGACCTCCATCTTTACCCGTGGCCGGCCTACGCCCTACAAAACTGCCCTCATCATCGCCACTATCACCGCCGCCGTCTCATGGCTTGTGCTGAAAATGCTGGCCAACATACTGATGGCTTTCTGCAGCAGTCTTCCGATTTAGTATGAAACTTGCTCAAGTCCTCAATTCAGTCAGTTCTCTTGCCGGGGTTGGTCCTGCTACGGCAACCCTTTTTGCAAACCTGAATATTTTTACGGTGGCTGACCTGCTGCAGTTTTACCCGCGGGACTATGAGGACAGGACAAAAAGAATTTCCCTTGCAGATGCATATCGGCAGAATGTAAAAGCCCATACGATTGCCCAGGTTATCGGGCATGAGTGGTTCGGTTACGGCCGGATGAAAACCCTCAAACTGATAATTTCCGACGGAAGCCTGAGAGCTGAACTGGTGGCATTTAACCGGCCCTTTCTGGAAAAATCTCTTCCCATCGGCTCAATTATTGCCGTAACGGGTAAGTTTGAAGAAAAATACGGCCGCATTCAGTCTACTGCCTTTGATACGGAAAAGATTGCGGAAGAGGGAAACCTTGACCAGTGGCAGAATCAGGCCGTACCCAACAGCCGGGTTCTACCGGTTTACCGCCTGACAGAAGGCCTCAGCCAGAAAATTGTTTTAAAAACGATAAAAGCCGCGCTTTCAAAATATGCCCTGGGCATAGAAGATGAAGTCCCGGCGGACACAGTAAAAAAACTGGGGCTTTTACCCAAGTCAAAGGCCCTGCAGCAGATTCATCAGCCTGCCAGCATGCAGGAAGCGATGGACGCGCGGCGGACTCTCGCCTATGAAGAACTTTTTGCCTTTCAGGCAGCCCTTGCCAGACGGGCCCTTGCCCACCGAGGAAAACTTCCGGCCCTAGATTTGAGCCAGAATGCAATGCCGGAGCAAAAAGCTGTCTCCCCCGATGAATTTGCAAAAACACTTTCCCCCCGCCAGAAAGATCTGCTTGACCGCCTGCCCTTTCCCCTCACTGATGACCAGAGGGCGGTCATTGCCCGCATGAATGAAGACATAGACAAAAACTATGCGGCCGCCCACGACAACGCCCCGCCCTACGCCATGCGCTCCCTTTTACAGGGCGATGTAGGAAGCGGAAAAACCCTGGCGGCATTTTTTGCCTGCCTGCGCGTCATTGACTACGGAAGCCAGAGCGCGATTATGGCCCCTACGGAAATTTTAGCCCGTCAGCATGCGGAAAATGCGGCCCGCCAGCTGGAAGTTCTCAATGTCCGTGTTGCATATCTTACGGGAAATGTAAAGGCAGCAGGCCGCCGTACCCTTCTGGATGCGCTGAAAAAGGGAGAAATAGATCTGGTGATAGGCACTCACGCGCTTTTTTCAAAAGATGTCATCTACCATGACCTTGCTCTGGCAGTCATTGACGAACAGCATCGTTTTGGTGTCATGCAGCGGTCGGCAATCATAGACAAGGGCCGGGGCAGCACGGACGCCAGCCTGCGCGAGCCCAACCTGCTGATGATGAGCGCAACTCCTATTCCCCAGACTCTGGCCCTGACCGTTTTTGGCGATCTTGATGTCCTTACCATAAAGACAATGCCCGGTGGCAGAAAGCCCATCCGCACCTACCTTGTCCGTCAGGGCAGCGAACGCAATGTATACGAAGCCGTGCGCCAGGAACTCGCCGCAGGCCGTCAGGCATATTTTGTCTACCCGGCCATAGAAAACAATTTTACCGATGATGATGGCGAAGGCGCGCAAAAAAAAGCCCTTAAGTCCGCAGAGGAAAGTTTTGCCTTTTTAAGCAGTCAGGTCTACCCGGGTTACTCTGCCGCCCTCATCCACAGCCGGGTGGACGAAGACGAACAGAACCGCATACTGACGGACTTCCGCGAGGGAAAGATTCAGATTCTCGTAGCCACAACGGTGGTGGAAGTAGGCGTTGATGTTCCCAAGGCCACCTGTATGGTCATTGAACAGGCAGACCATTTTGGTCTTGCGGCCCTGCACCAGCTGCGGGGACGGGTGGGCCGCGGAAGCCTGCAGTCCTTCTGCTTTCTGGTTTACAGTGCAAAGATTTCTGAGACAGGTATTGCCCGCATGAAGATTATGCGCGAAAGTACAGATGGTTTTGAAATTGCGGAAGAAGATTTGCGTCTGCGTGGCCCCGGAGAAATAACGGGAACCGCCCAGAGCGGAGAATTGACCTTTGCCATTGCCGACCCCGTCCGCGACAAAGACCTGATGCTGCAGGCCAGAAAGGATGCATTCACGCAGGTCTTAGGGCAGCAGCCCTAGGCGAAAGGGGTGGTGAGCAAGGAACTGCGAACCAGGGGAAAGGCTTTTCCCCTCCCCTTATTTCATCAGTTTTGCATATTTCTGTGCAAGGCGCTTGCTCTTTACAGCAGCCAGACCACAGTAGTTTGCCGGATTTTCAAAGAAAGTTGCAGGATTAGCGATTCCCAGTTTTTCAAGCTGAGCGGTAATCTTTGCATAGGCATCTTCGTGAGTTTTGAGCACTTCAAAGAAGGTTTTGCCTGTTTTTTCAGCTTCCAGTGTAATCTTGCGGATAACTTCGTGACCGTCATTTACGCCGGCTTCTCCAAGCAGAATGTATGCCGGTTCAGCAAGAACGCCGCCCTTAACCTTTCCGCCTGCACCCTGCAGATTGCGTGCCATACCTTCTTTGTCAGCCTGCAGTCCTTTTACGACGGAGTTCATGCGGGCAACAGCCATAGTAAAGCCGCTCACATAGTCAGCAATAAAGCGCTGGCTTGCAGAGTTGGTCAGATCGCGCTGATGTTCAGAAATCTGATCCATGTAGAAAGTGATTACGCGGGGACACATTGCCTTCCAGAGAGACTTTACATGCTCGCTGTTCCAGGGATTGCGTTTCTGAGGCATTGTGGAAGAACCAACCTGTGTAGAAGCAAAATATTCAAAGACTTCGCCAATTTCACTGCGCTGCAGGTTGCGGAGGTCATCTGCCAGGTTTGCAATAATGCCGAATGCCACATTCATTTCCAGAAGCAGGCGCAGAACATGTTCCGGCTCTACCAGCTGATTTGAATATTCAGAGGGTTTGAGTCCCAGGAATTCGGTATAAATGCGCTCCAGTTCTTCCGGGTCACGGACAATCATGCTGGGGCCGTTGTAGCTTCCTACAGGACCTGCAAGTTTTCCCACAAGGTCATTGCTCAGTTCTTCAATGCGGAGGATTGATTTTCCCAGACGGGCGACAAATTCTGCAATGCTCCAGCCAAAGGTGATGGGAACTGCATGCTGACCATGGGTACGGCCAACCTGGGGAGTAGCACATTCGCGCTCAGCAATTTCGCACAGGTATTTTTCCAGCTGTCTGAGTTCCGGAAGCACAACATTCTGCGTTACGTCGCGCATGCGGCATGACAGGGCTGTGTCCAGAATATCAACACTGGTTGCACCCAGATGAATCAGAGGTCCGATTTTTTCATCAACCTTGGTCTTCATCACGTTTACAAGGGCGCGGATATTGTGTTTGGTCTTTTCTTCTTCGGTATATACTTCTTCCGGGTCGATATTTGCGGCCAGGTCATCAAGTTCTTTTGCCAGCTGGTCGGTTAAACTGCCGCGTACTTTCAGGTGAGCCTTTACCAGAGCCGCCTCGCATTTTGCACAGGAGCGGATAGATGCCTGCTCAGAGATATATTGTGAAAGTCCGTCAAAAACCGCCTTTTCAGAAAGTGAATAGCGGTGGTCAATACAAGAGAGATTCTCAAAAATATTACGTGTTTCCATATCCATATTATTGCTTATATGAAAAAAAATTACAAGATTTCTGGCCTTATTGCTGTTGTACAAAGGTAAAAAAAGAGTTATCATCATAGGCACCTCTAGAGGAAGCGGAGAGCATAGCTTCAACAAGAATATGACGGAGTCTTCAATGAAATTTTCACGCACAATTGTATGTATGGCACTCGTTTTAATTGCAGCGGCAGGAATGCTCAGTGCAAAACCTAACGGGCTGGACCAGATTAAAAGGAACGGCGTTCTGACCGTTGGCGTAAAAGATGATGTTCCCGGCTTTGGATATCTGAATCCCAACACACGGCAGTACGAAGGCCTGGAAATTGACATTGCAAAGGCAATTGCAAAGAAAATTTTCGGAAATGAATCAAAAATCAAATTTGTTCCCGTCAATGCAAAAAACCGCGGAGCCTTCCTGAACCAGGACCGTGTAGACATCGTTGTAGCCACCTTTACCGTTACCGATGAGCGCAGGCATAACTTTGATTTCAGCGACATCTACTACACAGACTCCGTCGGCATCATGGTAAAAAAGAATTCCGGCATTACATCTTTTAGGAACCTGGAAAACAAGAAAATCGGTGTTGCCCAGGGTTCCATTACTGCCACCACCATGAAGAACGCAGCCATCAAGGAAGGCGTTTTTGTAAACATCGTAAACTATCCCTCAAACCGCACCCTTAAAGATGCCCTGGACAACGGCGAAATTGAAGCCTGCTGTATAGACAAGTCAATTCTGCACGGCTATCAGGACTCTTCCTGCACAATTCTGCCGGAACGCTATGACGAAATGAAATACGGAGTTGCCATCAAAAAAGACAACAACCCTGTAACAAAAGTAGTAAATGAAGTCATCCGGGACATAATAAAGAGCGGACAGCTGGACAAACTGCTCATCAAACACAAACTGCATTACTAGTACATGATATCGCTGTCTTCTTCACGACGCGCACAAAAATACCGCCAGCCTCAAGCAGAACATTCCATGACCGAGGGGCCTATCTGGAAGTCTCTGCTTACTTTCTTTTTTCCCCTCCTGATGGGAACCCTTTTCCAGCAGCTCTACAACACGGTGGATGCCGTTATTGTAGGTCGCTTTGTGGGAAAGGAAGCCCTGGCGGCAGTCGGTGGCGGAACAGCCGTTTATCTGAATCTCCTCATAAGTTTTTTCATCGGCCTTACCTCTGGCGCAGGCATCATCATTTCCCAGTTTTTTGGCGCCCGGAATGAAACGGAAACCAGCCGCAGCGTGCATACAGCCTTAGTCATGTGCTTTGCGGGCGGACTCATCATGACCCTTCTGGGCCTTCTGGCCACTCCCTGGGTTCTGCGCGTCACCAAAACTCCGGAAGACATCATGGCCCTGTCCCTCACCTACCTGCGCATCTTTTTTGTCAGCATGGTTCCCATGTTCATGTACAACATGACATCCAGCATCATGCGGGCCGTGGGTAATGCCAAAGCCCCGCTCTACATTCTTATCGTCGCCGTCATCACGAACATAATTCTGGACCTGCTTTTTGTCGTAGTCTTTCAGTGGGGAGTTACCGGTGTTGCCTGGGCTACCGTTGCAAGCCAGACAGAAAGCATGATTATCTCCCTTGTTATTCTGGGCCGTTCAAAAACATCCGTCCGGGTTCAGGCAAAAAAATTAACCTGTACACCCCACCTTCTGGTAAAAATGCTCAGGCTTGGACTTCCCGCCGGCATTCAGGCCACCTTTTACTGCCTCAGCAATATGATTATCCAGACAGCCATCAATTCATTCGGTACCATTACCATTGCTTCCTGGGCGGCCTACGGCAAAATAGATGCGGTTTTCTGGACAATGGTCAGTACCATGGGGGTAGCAGTCACAACCTTCAGCGGACAGAACTACGGAGCCCGCCAGTACAAGCGGCTCAAAACCTGTATGTGGCAGGCCATGCTCATTACCCTTGTCATGACGGCAGGCACAACAGGCTTTTTCCTCCTCACCGGTCAGTTCATTTTCCGTCTCTTTACCACAGAGGCCGTTGTCATTGAAGGCGGCATGCAGATTCTCTCTTTCCTTGCTCCCTGGTGGCTTGCCTATGTTGCCATCGAAGTTCTTTCCGGCATCATCCGCGGTTCCGGCGACTCTTTTATCCCCATGGTAATCACACTTTTCTGCGTCTGCGTTCTTCGTCTCGTCTGGCTCTTTACCGCAGTCCCCCGCTGGAACTCAATTATAACCGTCCTTGCCTGTTACCCCATTTCCTGGTCCATTACCAGCCTGCTCTTTCTTATCTACTGGTTCAGCGGAAAGTGGCTCCACAAGCCCATTGACCATATTTAAAGGGGGCGGGCCCGCCCCCTGGTCGCCGTCCTCGCCGGCTCCACACCCCCACCTCCTAGGGCTGCGCCCTAAAACCTGCTGAATAAATTCGCCAAATTCAAATTTTTGTGTTATACTACATACAGAAAACAGTTTAAGAGGAGTAAGAAGACATGGCAAATTATTTTGATCTTAAAGGACAGGTTGCTATCGTAACAGGATGTTCAACAGGACTGGGTGTTCAAATGGCAAAGGCGCTGGCAAACCAGGGGGCAAACATTGTTGCAATCGCCCGCCGTCAGGAACTGATTGACGCAGTTGCAAAAGAAATCAAGGACACCTATGGTGTAGAAACACTGGCCCTTCGCTGTGACATCACAGACACAAACCGTGTAAATGAAGTTATCGATGAAGTGCTTAAAAAATTCGGCAGAATCGATATTGTAATCAACAACGCAGGAACAGGAGCCGTTGCCCCCGCAGAAGACATCACCGATGAGCAGTTCAACGGAGAAATGAACGTAGACCTTGCAGGCACCTTCAAAGTTGCCCGCGCTGCCGCCAAAAAGGCAATGATTCCCGCAAAATACGGCAGAATCATCAATATCGCTTCAATGTACGGTCTGGTAGGAAACAAAATCGCGGGAAGCGCCCCCTACCACGCAGCAAAAGGCGGTGTAGTAAACCTCACCCGTGCCCTGGCCGCAGAATGGGGAAAATACAACATCACCGTAAACTCAATCTGTCCGGGCTATTTCTACACGCCCCTCACAAAAGAAACACTGGACTCAGACTTCTTCCAGCAGAATGCAAAAACCATGATTCCCATGGAACGCTACGGAAATGAAGGCGAACTGGACAGTGCCGCAATCTTCCTTGCAAGCAAGGCATCCAGCTATGTTACGGGCGTAAACCTGCCTGTAGACGGCGGATATACTGCGATGTAAGGAAGATTCGCAAAAACTTCCTGTTTTTGCGAACTTCGACAGAAAGCATAGCTTTCTGTCATCTGCTGATGGACCGCCATCCTTGGCGGTTCGTTCTGTTTTGAACGTATTCGTGTTGCCCTCCATGGCAAAAACGAAACCCGACAGAAAGCACAGCTTTCTGTCTCCCTTTTCAGCCACCATCCTGGCGGCGCACATTCGCTTCAGGATGAAAAACTTCCTGTTTTTGCGAACTT
>DFDV01000052.1:16774-28618 GCA_002369025.1 Treponema sp. UBA3819
TTTTGCGAACTTCGACAGAAAGCATTCGCTTTCTGTCATTCCCTGATGGACCGCCATCCTTGGCGGTTCTTTTTGTTTTGAGTCGCTTTTCAGTTTTTCATCTGTGGCCCAGCTGCGTGCATCTGTGTTCATCCGTGTCAAATCGGAGGAACTACAGATGAAAATATGCGGGTTACTGGGCTTCGGTCAGGGTTTTTAAGGTCTGGTAGAAGTCGGGGTATTCTTTTTGCAGGATCATGGGGTTGTTGTTTTTGATGAAGCAGTGGCTGGTGGTGGCGGTGCAGGCTACTTTTTCGCCGTTCATGATTTTGTAGGAAAGAGTCAGGCGGACCGCAGAAAGCTTTTCTATCGTCACGTAAATTGTCAGCACATCCGGAAAAGTTGTGGCGTGCTTGTAGTCACAGGTAAGGGAAAGAACCGGCGAAATGATGCCTTCTTCTTCCATTTTTGCATAGCCCCAGCCAATCTGGTCAAGAAAGTCAATGCGGGCTTCTTCCAGAAAACGCAGGTAGTTTGAATGGTGGGTCACCTGCATTTTATCCGTCTCATAATACTGTACCTTGTGGATATAGGGTTTAATGTCAGTCAGTTTCATTTTTTTAGCATGCCTCCTTAAATATTGATTATAACTCAATTTTACTTTTATGTGTTATTGTATTTCTGCAAGTCCAAAAGTCCTTCATGCCGGGCGATTACAGCCGTCGCAACTGCATCACCGGTGACATTCATACATACATTCATCATGCTGGCAATCGGATACATTCCCATAATAAGGCTTACCGATTCGGCAGGAACCCCAATCTGAGGCATGAGCAGGGCACAGCAGATAAGCGTAGCACCAGGAACGCCGGGCGCACCAATTGAAAGGATTAGAATCGACACAAAGAGCGAAACTATCATGCTGCCAGTTACCGTAATGCCGAAGTTTTTCGCCATAAAAAGAGCCGTAATCATGAGCATAATGCAGGAACCGTTCATATTGATAGTTGCACCAAGTGGCAGCGAAAAAGAATATATCTTTTTTGAAATACCCATTTCGTCTGCCTGTTTGATTGATGCGGGCAAAGTGGCATTGCTTGAAGCCAGCGAAAAAGCCGTAATCATGGCAGGATAGAATTTCTGCAGAAATTTGAATGGATTTAATCCGCCAACAACAAACAAAAGAAGAAGGTCAACAATCAGCATACAAAAATACCCTGCATAATTGGCAGGAATCCATGATGCCACATTGAGCAGATGAGACAAGTCCAGCGAAATCATCATATTTGCCATTGAGCAGAATACGACCAGCGGAATAATGCCGACCAGTACGCTTGTGATCTTTGAGCAGACATCATTAAAGATAACAAGGGCGGTCTTTATTTTCGGTATTTTTTTTGACAGAGAAGATGCCGTAAGCCCCACCACAACAGCCATAAAGATAATCTGCAGCATATTTGATTCTTTAAAGGGCGTTATAATGTCGCTCGGGACTATGCTCATTATTGCACTTTTGAGGGAAACGTTTGCGTCAGAAGATTTCTGTACTATGCTTGAGCTGGCATGAGTTACGCCTGCGGCTAGTTCCGGATTTCCAATCGGAAATATCCTGTAAACCAGATAGCCAATGCCAATCGCTATTATCGATGTGATTATATAGAATGAAACCACCTTTAAGGCAAGCCTGCCCAGTGCTTTGATGTCACTAAAATCTGCGATACTTGATGCAATCGAAAAGAATACCAGAGGCGCAACAATCATTTTGAGGGCGTTCATAAACAAAGTGCTTATCGGCTTGAATACATTTTCAGAAGCAAATGTCGATACAGTCTCCGGGAAAAAGCGATGCAGAATATACCCTATGGCAATTCCCTCCACAAGGGCAGCCAAAACTAAGAAAAGCTGTGCAAATTGAGATTCTTTTGTTTTTAGTGTGACTTTGTTCGTGCCGTGTTCGTAACGGACAATAAGGTTTTTGCCATACAATTTGGAGATAAGATTGTGGATAACAGCATTTGCTTCTTCGTTTTCAGAATCAAGCTGATTAAAGAAAAGTTTTTCTTCCAGTTCCGATGCACTGAATTCACTTCCCTTTGCTGAAAAAGATATCTCTGCCGAGCCTAAGAATCCGGCTACTGAAAGAGAAATACTTTCTGTAGAATGTTCTACCAGTGTTGAAAGAATTTCTTCCGCTGCGAGAACACAGCGAATCCCTTCCTTTTTTGGGACTTTCCTGGCATTAAGTTCTCTTCGTAAAAACTCTGTTGCAGTGCGTATTTGCTGCAAGTCATTTTGTATCTGAATTGTTTTCATTATATGTATACTACCTTGTCTTGCGCCCCTGTTCAACCTGTTTTTCACCGCTCAGCTAATGATATACAAAAAATGGGGCTGCCCCGAAGTTATAACACTTCATCAAAGGACAGCCCCGAAAAGGAGACGGCAGCACGCTGCCGTATGATATGAAGGTCAATCAGACCATTTTTATTTGTTCAAGATGAACTCAACGCGGCGGTTCTTCCAGCGGTTGGCTTCATCTTTGGGATTAGCAACAGGTTCACGTCCACCCTTTCCGTCAGTGCTCAGGCGGTCTGCCTTAACCTTATGCTTAACCAGATAGTCTTTTACGAACTCTGCGCGGCGCTGTGACAGCGGAATCAGAGCGGGACCCCACTGCTGCGGGTTATCCACGGTCTCTTCGTTTTCGTTGTCCGTCGTGCGGTTTGCATGACCAACAATGGTTACCTTGTAGGTGTCAAACTTGTCCAGAATCTTTGCGATACGGTTCAGGATGCGTTCGTTGTTTGCAGCCTGTTCTTTGGTTACGCCATCCTTCTTTCCGGGTGCAGTTTCTACCTTAAAGTCAGCAGCGTCACTGCGGAAGATGATTGACGGAACAGCCATCTTAAGCACATCACCAACACGGATAACCAGAATATCAATGCTGATCAGACCTTTTTCTGTGCTGGTCATGCCAAGATTATCGGTTACAGTGAATACATAGGGGTAGTCCATTGCAGACTGAACCAGTTCGCCGGTATCGCCACGACCGTCCCAGGTCATCAGTTCTGTAATTGAAGCCTTACCGCTTGTAGACCAGAACTTGCGTCCGTTGGGGTCGTTAATCGTAAATGACCAGTTCTTCAGGCCAACCGGTGTTTCAGCCTTCAGGCGGATAAAGAGGTCATCATCGGTACCGTCGTTATCCGGGCTAAAGTAGCCGGAATTGCTTTCTGTAGCAGTCTTTACTGTCAGCTTAGGCGGAGTCTTGCAACTGATGAATGCAGTAGAAGCAGTCTTAACTTCGTTACCCTTTGCATAGACAATGTCAAGGTTTCCTGTGTAAACACCGTCAGCAACAACTGCTCTTTCTACAGCGCCCGCTTCATTTGACTTGCCGTTATCCAGGCCATCCCATGTGATGGTAGCAGGCAGGTTGGGAGATTCAGCATTTGTCCAGCTGCGGACAACTTTTCCGTCTGCGCTGATAATATCAAACTTCCATGATTCAATGCCTTCGTTCAGAGACGGGCGGATTGTGAACTGCTGGGTATCACGGTTTCCGTCTCCGTTGGGACTGAATGCCTCATATTCTGCCGTTACGAATGCGTTTGCCGGTCGGGTATCAACAACGATGTTTGTAAGGTCAGCAGAGAATTTATTTCCTGCGGCATCTTCTGCATTGAATACCATCTTGTAGCTTCCGTCAGCAACTTTGTTACCGGCATCATCAGTTGCATCCCACTCAAATGAAGGAACCTTGCCGTTCCAGCGCATTGTGCGGACAACTGCATTCTTGCTGTTTACAACAGTAGCAGTCCAGTTATCATCGGTGCATTCAGTAACTTCAACAGGGAGCTTGTCCTTGCGGCTGTCTGCATCCGGGCTGAAGAGAGTGTAAGGAACATTCAGCTCAATCTTGGGAGCAATCGTATCAATAGCAAACTGCTGTGACTGAGCATTTGCTTCAGAACCGTTGGCAGCCTTAGTCTCCAGGAATGCCACATATTTGCCGTCAGCACATCTTGTACCGTCGCTGGCAAGTCCGTTCCAGGTGAAGTTCTTCGGCAGGGCACCGTCAGATTCAATGCGGTAGACTTCTTTTCCCTGAGCATCAGCAACAGAAAGTGCGTGATGGATAATCGTGCTGCTTGCCTTCATTATCGGAGTAAACTGGATTGAAGAGCGGGCACCTGCAGGGTTGAATGCCAGGGCGCTGCTTGTCAGCATGATTTCAGCCTTGCTGGTATCCAGTGCAAATTTTGTCGTAGAATAAGATGCTTCGTTTCCGGCGGCATCGGTTGCAGACAGATTGTAAGTATATTCACCGTCAGCAGCCATCTGAGAACTGCCGTTCATACCATTCCATGCGAATGTTTCCGGCGGATATGCGCCAAAGTTTTCTGTGCGTACAACATTTCCGTTTGCATCAGTAATTGTACCAACCCAGTTGCTTACCGGTGCAGACTTATTGGTCATAACCGTCTGGGTAATTTCCATAACATCCTGATTTCCATCGCTGTCCGGGCTGAATACACTGCCCTTTGTCTTGAGCGTTGCCATGGGTTTAGAAGTATCAAGCACAAAGACCGGAGACTTTACCAGGTCAGGTTCATAACCGTTCAGATACTTTGCAGTTACTACAGCCTGATATGAACCGTCTGCAACAGCCTTTCCATTGTTGTCAGTACCGTCAAATTCCAGACTTGAAGGAGGATTGTCAGTACCTTCGTATTTTTTGATTTCTTTTCCGTCTGAGCCTACAATCGTTACTGCCCAGTTAGTCAGCTTATTGCCGCTTCTTGAATCAGGCAGAGGAATGCGTACGTCAAAGAGAACTGATTTTGCACCCTTTCCAATCGGAGAGAAGTAGCGGCTGCCGTTTATAACGATGTTCGTTGCAGGCTTTTCCGCTGAATAAATCAGGTTGTTAATGCCGGCCGGAGCAGACTTGTTACCTGCGCGGTCAGTTGCACCAATCTTGTAGTTGTAGATACCGTCCGGAAGAGGTGCTCCAGCCTGACTGGTTCCGTTCCATTCGAGTGTAAGTGGCTCGCTGTTTACCATTGAGCGGGACCAGACAACTTTGCCGCCTGCATCAACAAATTCAGCCAGCCATTCATCTTCCTTAGAACCAGACTGACGCACGGTAAGTACGGTTTTTGCACCTTCACCAAAAATCTTATCCTGAGCGGAAGGCTGAACGACTTCAACTTCCGGCGGAGTATTATCAACGATAACTACCAGCGGCTTGGTCGTGGCGGTATTGTTGTTGTCATCTGTAGCAGTGAATGAATAGAAATAGGTTCCGTCCGGGGCAACCTGTCCGTTATCCATAACGCCGTTCCATACCAGTGTTGAAGGAATGGAAACGCCCTGCTTGGGAGTAATCAGTGCCTTAAAGAATTTCTTAAAGGTTACCTTGTCATTGCGTTTTTCCTTGTTGGCGATTGTACGGACAACTTCACCCGCTTCATTCTTGATGATAAAGCTCCAGTCCTTTATATAGCGTTTTTCCTTTATTTTCAGGGGAACTTCCAGTGTATCCTGAATACCGTCGTTATTCGGAGAGATGTACACAGGTCCTTTTTCTGCAAATACAGATGCTGTAAGGAGTGCCGCACAGGCAGCAGTCAATAAAATCTTTTTCATTTTTAGTTCTCCTCATCCCACAGTGTGATAACCGGCGGATCCCTGTCTACCGTGCCCAGCTTTAAGACAGCACCTGCTGATACGGCATTGATGTCCGTATAGAGGTTGCGCCATCCGCCGGCAACAGTCAGTTCGCTTTCCTGCCAGCCGCGTTTTTTCATCGTTTCGTTTGCACCGGTGTTCAGATTGAACTTAACGCTCAAGACTGCAGAAGGAATCAGATTCTTGTTATTTTCCAGAAGTTCGCGAAGGTCAAGTTCCCATGCAGAAGCCAGCTTGAATGAGATAAATTTAAGTCCAGAATATTCCAGGGCAAATCCTAAATCCAGAACGAAATTCTGGAATGCAGGGGAAGCAACATCTGTTGAACCGCCGAGCTTAAAGTCACCCTTGTCCACCACGAGGAAAGCAATGCCTCCGCGGGGAGTTGCAATGCCGGGCCACTTTTCTGCGGCACTTCCCTTAATGCCAAAATTCTGTGTAGTCTTTGAAGAGCCAAACATCTTGCCCAGGTTCATCAGGGTAAAGGCAAAGCGCACATCCTTAAAGAAGAAGAAATCGCCGTGACGATAGAAGACGCCAGTATTAGCGGCCAGCAGCCAGTCTGACGCATTGTCATTCCAGTAACCGCCTGTCGTTACACCCAGCCCCACAGATACCTTGTCCGTAATGTCTTTTGAAACATTGCCGGTAAACAGAATATCGTTTGCCAGATTCATGTCATGCAGGGGAGCAAATACACCCTGTACAAGGAAAGTCGGAACACACCAGCGGGTCGGTAAGGTTACGCCCACCTGAAAAGCAGATCCCTTGTCATTTCCCGAAGTAATCAGTTCCTTGTTTTTATCAAAAAACACGGTAAAGCCCAAATCAAGTGCAATTCGCTGCTCAAAGGCAGGAAGTGCCGGGTTTGTTACTACTGACGAGGGGATGACATCATAGACAGGTCCACCCGCTGTTGAATTTGCGCCAGACAAAGCAAAAGGAGATGAATAGCGCAAAAGATTCTGTCCGCCTGCAGGCGGATTGTAAGCAAACAGACTGCTGACAGCAAGCAACGCGCCCGCGGCCATCAAAACATGTTTTTTCATTAGGAAAAACCTCCAAAATCCTGTTTTAAGTTTATTACATCAATTATAGAGAAAAGTATAATAAAACTCAACAAGCACACAGGTTCCTTGAAATTTATAGTAAAATTTAGTATTATTTTTCATTATGGCAAAGAACAGCAGTAAAGCGTCTGGAGGCTCATTCCTCGACAAAATCCTCAGTCTTTTTGGAGGAGGAGATCCGGAAGCAGATAAAAAAAGGCTTCTGAAAAACATTGCAAAGCAGCTTTCTCACACAAAATATAAATTCTACAAGCAGAACGGCGATCAGATTCTCCCCCTCTTTGGAAAATTCATCTGGGACATTTACAAGACCATCGGTCCCTGCCAGATGATGTTTCACAATCAGGAAAACCCCAACTACTTTAAGCACATCGTCATCAACTATTCCCTTTCAGACGAACAGAAAGCACTGGAAGAAACTCTTAGTGAAGATGCCATAAAGGACATGGCTTCCAAAATGAACTTTGCTGACCTGAAGAAAAAAATCCGTGAGGATCTGGAAGTCTTCAGCAACGGCTTTACCGATGAAAAAGTCATCAAGACAGACAGTCGCTACACACTGCTCATGGCCTTCCGTTCATTCTGTACCTTTGATTTCTATTTCATGCTCAAGAAATTTGACTCATCCATACGGGAAGGTGATTTCAACACTACTCCCCGTTTTGAATCAATAGATGCTTCATACCTTGCAGACGACATCAAGGACTTTGCATCCATCATCGCATCCATGCCCTATGACGGGGACTGGAATGATCTCTTTGCCATGTTCAAGGAAGTCAGGGGCACAGAACCTGTCAAACCGGCTCAGTGGGCAAAAATCATGCAGCGTATTCAGGGACTGCAGCGCGGTCAGATTCTGGACATGATGATTCAGCTCATTACTAAAAATCCTGCCTATCACACCATGGGCGAAATGAAGAGCGAACAGGTTGTAGACCCCTACCTGGACAAAATCAAAAACGAAGCAAGCAATACTGTCTCCCGCCTTGAGTCTGCACAGAAAAACTCAAAGGTAGACAGCATACTGATGCAGATTTTTAACACCACCAATATTACAGTCCTCAAAAACTACACGGAAGGCGGTGCCGCTCCCTTTGCAAAGAAGGAACTCGGCGACTTTGAACATGCCCGCGCCCTCAACTACCTCAAAGCATTCCTCGTAGAATTCGTAAAACGCGATGTTCGTGAGTATGCCGATTTGGTACTGATTCGCGGTCAGTGGTCAACAACACCCCTTTCCCAGCAGATGAGCGACGCATACAACGCAATCCTGCAGATTTCTGATGCCATCACCAACTTTGACGACAAGATGGCGGCAGACGGCGAAGTAGGAATCAAACTCAAGACACATCTGCCCAGTACGGAACGCAGCAAGGAAGCCGCCAACATCGTTCGCACACTCATCGGAGACGCCAACGACGAAGCAAAAGGCTACATTGTAAACTGCACAAAGAACATCATCATTTTTGCCCGCAATGTAAAGGCCCTGATTGACGACTATCCCAAAAAGAATCCGGAAATGATTGTGAACTGGAAAGAGCTCGACCGTTTTGCCGAGCATCCCATAAACGAACTGGCGGTGGAAGTATACAAAAAGATGTACCTCATCTCCAGTCTGATGCAGAGCCTTTTGGGTGGGGGCCAATAATTTCTGCATTTTTACACTGAAAAAAAGATACAAAGCGACCGATAATAAGGTATGGCAAACAGCTACGAAAAGCCCGATTTTTGGTCACGGAAAGCATTCTCAGAAGGGTACCCTGCCCGCTCGGTTTACAAATTAAAGGAAATCGACGAGAAATTCGGCATGATAAAAAAGAATTATCATGTCCTGGACTTGGGTGCTGCTCCGGGAAGCTGGACTACTTTCCTGCTCCGCACATTGAACGGAAGCGGAAAGGTTGTCTCCTGCGATTTGAATCCGCTGGCAAAAGATGTAAAAGGTGACAACCTTGTCTTTATCCAGGGAGATTTGAATGAAGCAGAAATCCGTGAATCAATCCAAAAAGAAGGACCTTTTGATTTAGTTGTCTGCGACGCGGCACCATTGACGACGGGTAACAGGGTTGTTGATACGGCACGCTCCACCGGACTGGTAAAAATGGCGGTGTGGTATGCTCAGACAATGCTCAAAACCGGCGGAAATTTTGCCGTAAAGATTTTTCAGAACGGTGACCAGCAGAAAATCCTTACAGAATTGCGGGGACTTTTTCAGACAGCAAAGGGATTTAAGCCGGAAGCATGCCGCTCCGAGTCATTTGAAACATACTTAATCGGGCTGAACAAAAAGTAAGTCAGTTCAAAAAAGGAATGGAAAGTGGTACTTAAACATACTGATTTTAAGAAGATACTGGAAAGCGCAACAATTGCCCTGGGTGCATGTTCACTCGTCGTGCTTGTTGCCGTCATAACCATAAAATCCCATACTCCCGACAAAAGCATGAGCGGCATGGGCGGTCTGGAAACTCCCGGTCTTCCCATTGTTTCCGACGAAATGATTGAAGGCGTGGCCCAGGACATTGACACTCCCTACACCGAACATATTGAACTTTCCTATGCTGCCTACCGCGTAAAGCCCGGCGACATGATTGGCATTATCGCCCAGGAAAACGGTATTACAGAAGACACCATCATCAGCGTAAACAATATCCGTTCTTCACGCCTGCTGCAGATTGGCACCTACCTGAAGATTCCCTCAATGCCGGGCATTCTCTACACCGTACGCAAAAACGGTGAAAGCGTAGAATCCATTGCAGAAAAATACAAGATTGACGCAGACAAATGCGCCACCGTAAATAATCTCGCCCTTGAAGACAGCCTCACGGCAGGAACAACCCTCTTTGTGCCGGATGCCGAAATGGACTGGGTTACCCGTCAGGAAATCAACGGCGACCTCTTCAAAAAGCCCATTCATGCCCGCTGGTACCTCACTTCACGCTGGGGATGGCGCGCAAGCCCCTTTACCGGCGCACGTTCATACCACAGCGGCGTAGACATGGCCTGTCCCCAGGGAACAAACATTTTTGCGGCTATGGACGGAAAAGTCACTTCCACCGGTTATAATGCAACCTACGGAAACTATGTGATTATCACTCACCATTCAGGCTATCAGACTCTCTACGGTCACATGAGCGCAATCCTCACCGTAAGGGGAAAGCATGTCAGCGCTAATACCGTAATCGGAAAGGTAGGAAGCACAGGCTTAAGCACAGGTCCCCACCTGCACTTTACCGTCTACAAAAACGGAAAGACTGTAAATCCCCAGAATCTCTGGAACTAGCTGAAAAATCAATCCAGGAACTGGTATTCGTTAAAATAGATATCGATTATCTTACCCAATACCAGTTCATCGTTTATCCGGGTAATTAAATCCGCCTTAACCAGGGCTTCTCCCCGTGAAAGCAGCTGATCTACTGTGTAATCAGGAAAATATGCAGTAATAATCGCTTTGATTGAGCGCAATTTGGTGTCCAGTTCTTCGTAAAAAGCTTCATCCCCTCCTGCATAGGAAAGCCAGGGGGTAATTACCACCACTGCACGACTGTCATTTTCGTCAGGTGCCGTAGAAGAACGGAGCTGACCGATTTTTGTAAAGGCTTTTTTATCTGCTTTCTGAAAAGCTGCCGCCATTTCTTCCGGAGTGGGATCTGAGCGGCGAAGACCCTTTCCGGGAACAGCTGATTTTGTTACAACTGCTACTGCTGTTCCACCGATGATACACAGGCCAAGAAGGATTATGGTGCACAACAGAATTTTGTTCAGGTTAAAGTTCATGGATACAGTGTAACAGAAATCGGTGGAACTATCCACTAATTTACTATATAATGAATTGTATTCTGCCGAAAATAAAGGGAAGTATTATTCTAAGGAGCGTAGGTCTGTGTCTGCTGGACAAAAAATTGCGGTAAGTCTTTTAATTTCCGTCATTCTCTTTGCCGCATTCACAGTGGTCGCATTTGCAGGACTTTTTTCTTTTGTAGAGGCCCGTTTCTATCAGCCCTTGGTCGTAAAAACCATTGAACAACGCCTGAAAAACCTTGCAGAAAAGGAAGAAGAATACAGCGAAGTCCTGAATCAGCGTTTTGCCGCCTTTGCCGCAAAAAAAGAAACCGCATCCTATGCCACTGCAGCCCCCACCGTGAGCGACCAGAAGAACCGCACTAACCTTACCGGCACACTCTTTTCCCAGACCCCCAGTCTGATGGGAATCCGCATTATAGACAAAAACGGACGCAACATCCATTACAGCAGTTTTGCGGCCGATGAAAAATTCCGCTCAAAAGGTCAGGTTTCATACAAAAATTACGGAGAACTGCAGGATCTCCCCTTTGAAGTCCTTTCATGCGAAGATGTCAGAAGCGGCACAGGCGTTCACCACCGTATTGTGAGGGAACAGAAGAAAAACCGCATACTATATTCATACCCCTTTTACGACATCTATTCAGCCTACCGCGGCACCATCGTTTTTTACTGCGATGCAAGTGACTTTAACCGCTTTCTGTCATCTCAGAATATCATTGCGCTGAACGAAAATTTTGTCCTCGTCTCAAATGAAGTGTCGGTCTCAGAAGAAAATAAGGGCGGCTATGTATACGGTCTTCCTCTTGTCGGTCAGGATTTGCTCACTTCTACCCTGATTGAAAAGATTCGCGGAAAAAAAGTATCTTCTCTGGAAAAAATTGCCGCAACCCGGGACGGAAACTGGCTGGCCTTTATCTATTTTAATCAGGACGGCACCTTTATCGCCCGCTTTATAAAAGATGAAGCCCTGCTCTTTTCTCTTCCAGTCCGTGTCCTTCTTCTTGCCATTGTTTTCCTTACGCTCTTTCTGGTGATTTATCTGATTTTCAATCTCCGTCACGACGACATGGTTGTGATTAAAGACCGTATCAGACGTTTTCAAATCGCCTTTATTGAAGAATACACGGAAAAAAGTGAAGCCGGCACCCTCAAACTTCTGCCCGCTGATCTTGAAAAGCGAAAACTTACCCTTAACGAAGAAATCCGCCAGAGTCTGGGAAAGCGGGGCCAGAGACATTCCGCAGAAGTAAATGCCCTTCTTGAACGCAGCTGGAATGAAATCATGGGTACCGTCAGCCAG
>DFDV01000053.1 GCA_002369025.1 Treponema sp. UBA3819
GTGAGCCCTACTACACCAACAGTACTCAGCTCCCTGTTGATTACACAAGTGATGTATTTGAAGCCCTGGACAAACAGGAAGACCTGCAGACCAAGTATACAGGCGGTACCGTCTTCCATACATTCATGGGTGAACAGATTAAAGACTGGCGGGCCTGCCGTGATCTGGTACGCAGCATAATGAACAATTACCGCATTCCTTACATCACAATCAGTCCGACCTATTCCATCTGCCCGGTACACGGCTATCTTACGGGACAGCAGTTTGAATGTCCCAAGTGTAAGGCAGAGCGTGAACAGCAGCTTAAGCTTAAACTGCAGAAACTTGAAAAAGAACGTGCAGAATTGCTTGCAGCAAGGTAAAGAAAAATAAGGTACAGACCGATATATATAGTGTCAGCACCTTTACATTACACTAAAAACACACTATATTTAGTACAATAAATAAAGGGTGAATGTTTTTCTAAAAGAGAAAAAAGGGGGATTACAATGGCACCAAAAACAAGGACACTTGAAGCAATCGACGCAGAAATTGCAGAGACAAAAGCAGCTCTCAAAGATGTTCATGGCACACAGACTGAAGTGTACGCTCGTATCGTAGGCTACTACCGTGCAGTGCGTAACTGGAACAAAGGTAAACGTGATGAATTTGACAGCCGCAAGATGTTTGTCTATGACGATCCGGTGACATATACTGCAAATGAAGAAAGCAGCAAGAGCGCAATTGCTGAAACAGCTGCTCCGGCAAATACCATCGCCATGCCCTCAGCAAATGAAAATGCCCTTCACTATGAATTCTTTATGCGACGCACATGTCCAAACTGTCCGCCCGTAAAGAACTACATGGAAGAAATCACCATGAGCGGTCTTCAGATTGACGTTGATACAGACGCTGGTCTGCAGGAAGCGGCTGCAAAAGGCGTATTTGCTGCTCCCACAGTCATCTTCTACGATGCAAAAAACAACGAAATCGGACGCGCACATAATGTTGAAGAATTAAGTGCAATTCTTGAGCCCGTTGCAGAAGCAGTCTGATGACAAGCGACAAGAGTCAGATTATCCCGCCAGAAGTTGAACCGAAAGGCAACTCCACTGGGCGGGATTTTTTTTCAGAAGCAGCAGGTGCACTCATAAAAACCAGCCTTGTAGACTTTCCGGGGCGTGTTGCCTCATCTTTATTTTTGAGGGGCTGTAATCTCCGCTGTCCCTACTGCTATAACTGGGCTCTGGTAGATTCATCCCTTGCAGAAAAACCGGCTGACGGGAAAAATGCAGACGAAGGGCTTTCCACATTACATGAAGTTTTTGCCCACCTTGAAAAAAGACGCAATGTACTCACCGGTTTTGTCATAAGCGGCGGAGAACCACTTCTCTTTCCCCGCCTTGCAGAAGTAATTGAAAGGGCAAAATCGTTAGGCTACAAAATAAAACTGGATACAAACGGCACCCTCCCGGACAAACTTGAAGCCCTTATGAAAAATCCCGCTACTGCCCCAGACTTTATCGCCATGGACATAAAAACCAGTCCCCTGCGCTATGATTTAGTCTCAGCAAAAAGCGGAAATGCAGCGGAAACGGCAGAAAAACTTGCGGCGTCCGTAAAACTCATTTCCACTCTGCCTGCGGACTGCCGGGAATGGAGAACCGTGCTTGTTCCGCCACTGGTAAAAAAAGATGACATCAGGGAAATTGCCCGTCTGCTTCCGAAAGATGCGAGCTGGCAGTTTGCCCAGTTTAGAAATGAAAACTGTCTGGATGCCTCATATAACGAAATAGCACCCTACAGCGATGCAGAAGCGGCCCAATTGATTGCTTATGCAAAAAGCATGATTTCCGGCGCCGCCCTCCGCTAGACTTCCATCAGCAGACAGCTTACTGCTTACTGAATGAGCATTGCATCACCGTAGCTGAAAAAACGGTACTTGTGTTCTACGGCTGTCTTATAGGCGTTCAAAATCTTTTCCCGGCCTGCAAAGGCACTCACCAGCATGAGCAGGGTACTTTCAGGCGTGTGGAAATTCGTAAACATCTGGTCTACAAGTTTGAATTTGTAACCGGGATACATAAAAATGTGAGTGCTGCTGGTTCCCGCGTGAACAAGGCCATTTTCATCAGTTGCGCTTTCCAGTGTACGCACGCTGGTAGTTCCAACGGCAAGAATTTTTCGTCCCTCTTTTTTTGCCTGATTGATTTTTTCTGCAACATCTTGGGGAACAGTATAGGCTTCCTCATGCATCTTGTGGTCTTCAATATTTTCCGTGCGCACGGGAAGAAAAGTTCCCAGTCCGACATGCAGTGTTACCCAGGCAAGTTCAATCCCTTTGGCCTTAAGTCTGTCTAAAAGGGGCTGGGTAAAATGCAGACCTGCAGTCGGACAGGCTGATGAACCTGTTTCTTTTGCATAAACAGTTTGATAACGCTCAGAATCGGTGTCATCATCTTCCCGGCGGATGTATGGTGGCAGGGGAATATGACCGTTGCGCTCAAACCAGTCTTCTGTAAGCGGCTGGTCAAAATGAATTGTCCTGAACTCCGTACCGGCATCAGCCTCAGAGTCAATAATACTTCCAACAGAGCCATCGGCAAAGCGGAAGGTATTTCCACCTTTCACTTTTTTTGCTCCCTTTACCATAGTCCGCCAGGTATCCAGTCCTGCCGAAGTCTGATTAAGGAACATAAATTCCTGCTCACGCCCGCTTGATTCTTTTATACCGTAGCAGCGGCTTCTGCGCACCTTGCTGTTATTAAAAACCATAAGGGTACCGCTTTCAATCAAATCAGGTAAATCTGCCATGGCATAATGCGATACCTGGCCAGTCAGACGGTCAAGGCGCATCAGTTTATCTTCACCACGGACACCGCTTGGCTTCTGGGCAATAAGTTCCTGAGGAAGGTCAAATGTAAAATCAGAAAGTTTCATAAGTTCTCCACCACAACATAAGCAGATTCAGTACGCTCAGTCAAAGAGTGACAGTTCCTTTCCCGAAGCAGAACCTGGCTTTAACCCAAGATGCTCGTAGGCCTTTGGCGTAACAATTCTTCCCCGGGGAGTTCGCTGTAAAAGTCCGCACTGAATGAGATAAGGCTCATAATAATCTTCCAGCGTATCCATTGACTCACCGATGGAAATTGCGAGTGTATCCGCTCCAACAGGGCCCCCGCCGAAATTTTTGATAATCGAAAGCAGAATTTCCCGGTCATATTTTTCAAGCCCCAGGGAATCTATGCCCAGCTTCTGCAGGCCGTCTTCCGCAATCTGCAGCGTTATCCTGCCCTTTCCATACACCTGGGCAAAATCCCTCATTCTGCGCAGAACACGGTTTGCAACGCGGGGGGTGCCTCTGGAACAGGATGCCATCAAAAGGGCGGCATCTGAGTCCACCGTGCAGTTCAAAATGCCTGCAGAACGTTTGATAATGGCAGAAAGTTCTTCATGGCTGTAATAATTAAAGCGCTGGATAATGCCAAAGCGGCTGATAAGGGGTGAACTGACCATGCCGGCCTTTGTCGTTGCTCCTACAAGAGTAAAATGAGGAATGGGAATGCGGACTGTACGGGCAGCGGCACCCTGACCTATAACCCAGTCAAGCTCAAAATCTTCCATGGCAATATAAAGCATTTCTTCAATTGCAGGCTTTAAGCGGTGAATTTCATCTATAAAGAATACCGTGCGCGGAGTAATCGTAGAAAGAATGCCTGCCAGGTCTTTGGGCTTATCAAGGGCTGGAGCACTAGTCACCTTAAAGTCAGCGCCAAGTTCATGTGCAGTAATTTCAGCAAGAGTGGTCTTACCCAGTCCCGGCGGTCCAATCAGAAAAAGATGGTCAAGAGGATCTTTTCGTTCCCGGGCCGCATTTATAAATACCGAAAGATTTTCCTTTATGGCAGACTGACCCAAAAACTCATTCAGCAGCTGAGGTCGCAGGCTTCCTTCCTGTACATCATCTTCATTTGGAAGATCTGCACGGACAATATGTGTTGCACCACCCGTCTGAGCGGCAAGGCTTAATGCGTCATCAAAATCTGTATCAGTCGTATCTATCTTTTTCACTTTTTATCTCTATTCCGTCTGAGTCTTTATCTACTGAAACTACTGGGCAAGCTCTACAATAGCCCGCCTGAAAAGAACTTCTTCCTGTGCAGAAGGAACCATATCTTTAAATGCCTTCTGTCCGTCAGCCGCAGGAGTCTGCTTTAGTTCATCAAGGAGTTTTGAAATCACAACTTCCACATCGCGGCGGTCGTAACCCATGTTTGCCAGAGCAGAAATGACATCTGCATATTCTCCGCCGTGATTCTGGGCAGGAGCCTGTCTTGCATTTCCCTCGTCAAGAGTCAGTTTTCCTTTGAGGGCAAGGAGCATTTTCTGAGCAGTCTTTTTTCCCAGTCCGGGGATTTTTTCAAGGGCTGCAAGATTTCCGTCATCAAGAGCCACAACAAGCTGTTCAAGTGCGATACTGCTCATGATTTTAACTGCACTTTTTGGCCCGACACCATCTACTTTTAACAAATCAAAAAACAAAGCCCGGTCTCGTTCACTTGCAAAACCAAAAAGGGTCATGGCAGAATCAGTGTGCTGAAGATAGGTAAAAACCCGGGCTTTTTCTCCCGTATGTGGCAGGGCATCCAGCGAAGTGTCAGGCACGATAATATCCCACTCAATGCCGTGAGTATCCAGACAGAGTTTTTGAGGTAACTTTTGTGTAATCGTGCCAGTGAGACTATTGAACATGATTATCTTGGCAAATCAGATTTGAGAACCATTGCCTTTTTGTATTCATCAGAAGCAACGCTAAAAAGATCTACATCTGGAACGGAATCCAGCATGGTCACCTGACCGTCAAATTCAACATTATCAGCAATGCGGATATGAGAAGTAACGACATCCCCCTGAACTTTGCTGCCGGAACACATTTCAACACGTTCAGGAACCTTCATATTGCCTGTAATTCTTCCGGAAATGACCAGTGAATTTGCGTTTATCGTATCAACCTTGCAGACAGCAGTTTTTTCAATTTCCAAATCACCTGTCGCATTGATTGTGCCGTTAAATTTTCCTGTTATCACAAGATTGTCAGTAAATTCAATAACGCCGTCAAATTCTGTTTCCTGACCAAGAACAGTGACATTTTTCTTGCTTTTTTCTACAGCAACTTCTTTATTCTCTTTTGCTTCAGTTTCTTCTGCCATACCAATACTCTACACTATTTCAGATAAAAAATCTACCGTATGGAGACCTTACCGTAGAGATAGCCCGGCTTAAAGGCTTCCAGTTCCGAAAGGATTTTTCCCCCTGCGTCAATAATACAGGTCTGCCCGCTCGCCGTACTTCTGACTGAGGGCACATGATTTTCTGCAGAACGGAAAACTGCCATGGAAAGATGCTGATTCTGACAGGCAAGACTGTGAGACCAGGAATCATTGGATAAATTGACAATCAGTTCTGCCCCTGCTCTGCACATTTCCTTTACAACGGAAGAAAACGTGTCTTCAAAGCAAATGGGACTGGAAAAACGAATGCCATCCAGCTCAAAAATCGTAAGTTCTTTTCCTGCAGACCAGTAATGGGCATCAGAGGCAAAAATTTTTGCCATAAAAGAAAGAAAACGGGGATAGGGAATCTGTTCTGTAAAAGGAACAAGCCTCATCTTACTGTAGACAAGAGGTTCAGGCGGGAGAACATTTTTCCCGGGCTCAAAAAATAAGGCACTGTTATACTCTCTTACTCCATCAGCACCCTTTTCCTGATGATTATTTCCCAGAAGAAAAGCGGCATTTTTTCCATCGATATAAGATAAAAGCCTTTTTGAAAGCAGAGCCCGGCCTGCATCAGCCCCTTCTCTGTAATGGCGCACTATATCAGGAACAAAGGCCGTTTCACTCCAGACAACAAGTCGGGTATCAGGATGTTCAGAAAGAGCCCTGTCAGTTAGTTCCATAAGAGATTGCAATTCTTCAGCGTAGGCATCCAGACCATTTTTCCAGGGGTCTGAATCAGGCTGAATCAAAACCAGTGGAAGATTTTTTTCCTGACGGGATGTATCATTGCAGGCATTCCTAGCGAAAAATCCGCTTATTATCAAAATGAGCAGAGAAAAAAGAAGCGTAAGAATTTTGGCACGGTCAGCTTTTTTCCAGATTGAGAAAGTCCGTCCCCCTTCCCCTGCAAAGTGTATCATCCTGTCTGCATAGAAAGCCGCAAGAGAGGCAAAAAGCATGATTACAAAGGAAATTCCCCATACGCCGAAAAAGCGGGCAGAAGCGACCAGTAAAGGCACTTTCCACTGACTGTAACCGATAATGCCATAGGAAAAACCAAGCTGACCAGTCGTACGAAGAAATTCAAAGCAAAGCAGAATAAGGGGCATAAAAAGCCAGGAAAAAATTGAAAAGTGCTTATGAACAAGGGCACACACAAAACAGATAGCTGCGGTTTCTGCCGCCATAGCAAGACTTATGCCAAAGAGTGCCGGAAGATTGTAGCTGAAAAGCCAGTGCATAAGGAGAAAAAAACGGCCAAAGCCATAGAGAGCCCCCCATGCAGGCGCTGATTTAAGGGATGATGAGCGCAATAAAAGAAAAAGAGGCAGATAAGAAATCCAGCCAAAAAAAGCCGAGCCTGAAGAAAAAAATAAGCCAGGATGTGCACAAGAAATAAAAAAAACTGAAAGAATACAGAGAAGAAGTGACGACAAGAATGATTTTACCGTCATAAGTCAGGGATTAAACTATTTTGATTTAGAACCTTCAAGAACAGGCAAATCCCAGAGGGCCTTCTTTAATTCCTGACCGGAGCGGAAAGCCGCAACATAATGGGGAGCAACAGAAAGCTGTTCTCCCGTCTTGGGATTACGAGCCTTAGAACGTCCCTTGCGGAGACGAGGCTCAAAAGTACCAAAACCACGAAGTTCAATTGTAGCACCTTCTTTGAGTGAATCTTTGATTTCAGACAGAAGAAGTTCTACAAGATCCTGAACAAGGTGTTTTTCGCAATTTGTGATTTTCTGGTAAACTGACTCAACCAAATCATATTTCGTGACCTTTTTATCAGACATACCACTCCTCACAAAAAAAATAAACTGACCACGGTGCTGCCTGTAAGATACAGAGAACAACACCGTTTTATGTCAGTCCGACTTAGTTTGCCGCAGCCGCAAATGAAACGTTGTAGAGTTTCATCATGCGTGACTTCTTGCGGGAAACAGCGTTACGAGTAAGAACACCCTTACTGCGAGCAGAATCCAGCTTAGACACGAGAATCTTAAGCTTATCCTGAGCAAGAGCCTGATCTTTCTTCTGAACAGCTGCTACAAACTGCTTAGCGATAGTGCGGCATTCGCTCTTGATTGCCTTGTTGTGCAAACGGCGAACTTCACTCTGCGCATATCTTTTTTCTGCAGATGATTTTTTTCCTGCCAAAGGAGACACCTCCAAACAAAAACTTATATTGATTTTACTGAATTGCAGAGGTATAGTCAAGAGAATATACAAGGATTATCCGTAAACCCCACTCACCTGTCTTGACACCCGTCCGTGATTTTAGTATATTAGTTTAAATAATCGATTATCATATTTTGGAGGCTAGTCATGGCTGGTGCAAGTAAGAACTCTCGTACTACCGTTGCAACACAGAAATTTATGTGCCCCTGCGGTGGTGAAATTGCTATGAAGACACTGATGGAAAACGGCAGACTTCGCAATATCGCCGAATGTCCGAAGTGCAAACGCGTTGAGCGCCGTCCCAAGGATTTCAAATAATCCTGAGACAGGTTTTCAATAAAAAATCCCGTGTTTCACAAAGTGCACTGTGAAGCGCGGGATTTTTTTTGCCTAATGCAAAGCCGGAAAGAAGCAAAAGGAATTCAGGCGTCAACCTGTTCTGCCACTTCCCCTTTTCTCCAGTCATCCAGCTGAGCCTGAATCAATTCCTTGCCTTTTTCCAAAAGGGCAACCTGCTCTTCCTTGTTCTGGGGGGCTGGAAGAATTCCTACCACTTTTACCCGGTAATAGCCGTTGTGAAGATTCTGAAAAATTGTAGTAAGATTATTGATACGGTAGCCGCCATCAAGGGCACAGACTGCCACCGGAAGAGGCGCAGATTCTGAAAGCCTGCGGAAACCGGCGGTATAAAATGTTCCCAACTGTCCGTCCTTACTGCGGGTACCTTCAGGAAAGATAACCGGAATCTGTCCTCTCTCCATTACCCTTTTGCCAAACTTATCAATTGTCTGCATGGCAACAGAAGGTTTTCCCCGGCGGGGAATCATACAGTGCTCTTCAACACGCAGCATTTCTGAGACAAGGGGTACATGACGGGCAAGGTTATCTTTTGCAACAAATCGTATTTCTGCTTTACGGAAAAAATTCATGTAGAGCGCAATATCAAGCAGGCTCTGGTGGTTTGAAATGACAATGAACTGCTTTGGAAGTTTGTCAAAATTATCATAATAACCAAGAAAATTAAAATTCTTGTAGGTCTTAAAAATGGCAAAGAGCTTTCGCGCACATTCCATCCTTATGTAATGGGAAAGACGAAGGCTCAGTTTTTTTGATACTGGATAGAGAAATATATTGAGAATCGCAGGGGGTGTAACAAGAAGAAGTTCACAGGATAGCGTGATAAAATTTGAAAGAAAATTCAGCATATTCTTATTTTAGCCCGAAACGCAGTCCATGTCAAATTACTTGAAGTTTATATCCGCGTCAAACCACAGATGTACACGGATTAACACGGATGAGGCACAGATATTGGGAAAGAAACCACGGATGAACACTGATTAACACTGATGAGACACAGATAAAAAAATAAAAAATATCCGTGTCCTATCTGTGTCTATCTGTGTGCATCTGTGTCAAAAAAAATCCGTGCCCCTTCTGAGCTCATCTGTGTCAAAGTTTAGACTGATTCGGCAACAAATCAGTTTACAAAGTCACCGACCGCTGAAAGGATTTCATTGAGGGGAGAATACATTTTTTTACAGTCAGGAATAGAGTTCAAAAAGGTTCTGCCGTACATTTTTTCCATAATGCGGCGGTCCAGACAAACTACAGCGCCACGATCATCACCTCGTCGTATCAGACGGCCAAAGCCCTGACGGAATTTAATGACTGCCTGGGGAACAGAAAGTTCCATAAAGGGATTTCCACCCCGCTTTTGAATCTGTTCGCTTCTGGCGGCAAAAACAGGGTCATTGGGAACGCCAAAGGGAAGCTTTACAATGATTACCTGACTCAAAGATTCTCCCGGAACATCCACTCCTTCCCAGAAAGAATCTGTAGCAAACAAAACACTGGAAGTATCATCTTTAAAAGTATTGAGCAGGCGGAAGCGTTCGTCATCTCCCTGTTTAAGAATGGTAATTCCGCTCAAACGCAGGCGGGTTCTTGCAGTATCGCAGGCATGTCTAAGGGAATCATAGGCTGTAAAAAGGACTAAAGTCCGGCCGCCCGCTGCCTGAACCAGACGGACAACAGCATCCTCTACAAAGCCCTGAAAGGTTTCCTCAGTGGAAAAAGGTGCGTCACTGGGAATGGCAAGCAAAAGATTTTTCTTATAGGGAAAAGGCGAAGGAAATTCACCGTCCAAAAGTCTTTCCTTTTCAACAAAGCCTACCCCAGTTCTTCTCTTCCAGAAAGAAAAATTTCCGTCAATACCCAGGGTTGCAGACGTACAGACAACCGTTTCCATGGGCTCAAATACACCGTTATTCATAAGAGGTGCAATATCAATGGGAGTCTGAAAGAGCTGGATGAAAAAAGGCGTATCATAATTTTTTGCAATAGCTGGACTCAGGCGCTGTCTCTGTATCCAGTAGACACAGTCAGGGTGTTCATCCCATTCGCGGAAGTTCTTACAGATTGCCGTCATATCGTCCAGTCTGCGCAGTACGGATTTTGTTTCCCATACGGCAGCGTTATCCAGATCATCCTCCGGGATTGTTTCGATCATTTCCCGCATAATTCCGGTGAGTTTTGCAATATGCTGCTGAACTTTGGACAGGCAGGCAAAAACTCCGCCAAAGCGAACCGAATTCATAGAGAAAAGCCGCACCGTAAAATCATTTTCCATCATTTCCGTGGCGGCGTCTTCCAGTTCTGCAAAGGCATTTTTTATCTGGCTGATTTCTTCCTGGGCTTCAGCCGTATGGTCTTCCTGAGTTGCAAGGGCAGAAATAGTATAAAGGAATCCGGACAAACTTGACTTTCTGCTGCGGGACAGAAGGTTCAGCTGCTTGTTGATTTTAAAGCGGTGAAGATTTTCGCTGAAAAAACTGGTGGCTGCATCTTCAATACCATGGGCTTCATCAAAGACCAGCCTGCGGTAAGGCGGAAGGACTGCCGTATCATCATAGCCTGCGCCGCCCATGCGGGATTCAATATCTGCAAACAAAAGGTGATGATTGACTACCAGAAGATTTGCATCCGCCGCTTCTTTGCGCACCCGCATGACAAAACATTTTTCCCTGAACTTACAGCGAAGCCCCATACAGGCATCTGATTCAGAATTTACCCTGCTCCAGACGCTTTCCGGCGGCATAAAAGCCAGGTCTGTACGGCTTCCGGTTTTTGTTTCCTTTGCCCATGCCGCAATTTTATCAAAAAAGTCCTGATCATCGCTAAAGAGGTCTCGTTCTTTTCCGGCATCATCAAGGCGGCGGAGACAGACATAGTTCTGCCTGCCCTTAACCAGAACAGCCTTAAGCGGTTTTCCGATTATCTTCTGAGCAAGGGGAATGTCTTTTTCTATCAGCTGCTGCTGGAGGTTTATGGTTCCTGTGCTTACAACAACCCGCTCCTTGTTCTCCAGAGCCCAGAGCATTGAGGGAATCAGATAGGCAAAGGACTTTCCTACACCTGTTCCTGCCTCAAAAGTGCCCACAGCATTAGCATTAAAAGACCTGGTAATCTTTTTAATAAGTTCCAGCTGCACAGGGCGTTCTTCATACTGGGGAGAAGATTTTGCAAGGGGACCAGTACTGGAAAGATAAGAGGCGGCGGTCTCTTCATCAAGTTTTTTGATGATTACAGGCTTTATAGGCTCCATCACCACATATACTTCGCTCACATCATTGTTTACGATAAAAAAGCCCTGGGCCTTTTCTGAGCAGTCTGAAGCAATCTGCAAATCGGCAGCAGAAGGATGAAGATTTCCGGAGGGATGATTATGAATAAGGACAGGCCCTTTACGGGCTTCGGTATAGTTGACTGGAACTGAATGTTCGTCACCCCGGGCTGCAGTTGTAACAGAAATGACTATACCCGTCTCATTTATCATGCCGGAAAAAAACACTTCGTTTCCATCCGCACCGATAATCTGACGTTTCATTTCTTCTCTAACTGCATCTGAAAATCTGTTCCGGGCGTCCATAGGCAATACGTTGAGTCAAGGCACGCTAACGCTTAAAGCCTTGACTTCGCCGTTTTGAGGGTTTGTAATAAACCCTCAATAAAAAAGGCTCATAGTCATCTGACTATAAGCCTCATTACATCTCCTAGGCGAATTGAACGCCTGTTGTCGGGATGAAAACCCGATGTCCTAACCACTAGACGAAGGAGACATCCGTCAACCAAGTGACATTGGTAATATAGCAAATATTATAATTTACGTCAAGTGTTTTACATACTCATTCCCATTTTTTTTACAATTTTTTCATGTAAAGCAGCACAATCTGCATCTTCAAGACCAAGCTGTTCAGCTGCAGTAACATCGGCAAGAGCCTTGCTGTCATCCCCCAGTTTAAAGTATGCGACTGCCCTGCGGTAATGAGCATGAGACTGGAATTCATTCAGTTCCAGAGATTTATCAAAGGCTTTTACGGCTTCTGCATTGTTATCCATAACACTGTAAACAATGCCAAGATAATAATATGAGCGGAAACCTTTTTCATCATTCTTTACGCTTTCCTGAAAGTCTTCCAGAGCTTCCTCATACAGGCCTTTTGCAAAAAATGCCATACCCCGGTGCTTTCTGATGACGGCAAGTACCGGCTTTGGTGGTATAGGCTCTGACTTTAAGATTTCAGTGTATATCTGCAGGGCTGTATCCAGTTCCCCCTGATTGTGAGCCTGAATTGCAGCCAGAATCATATCATCAATGGTTCCATGCACATAGGGAGACACGCGGGTAAGATTTTTAGGTTCTTCCTTGACAATTTTTTCCTTTGTCTCGCTGTGGTTTGTAAACTCATCAACCTTTTCGTAAAAGGATTCACGGCGGGCAGAAACTGCTCCCTGAAGTTTTTTCTGATAGTCACGGATTTCCTGAAAGATAATGTCTGCAAGGCTAAGACTGGCATTCATGGAAGCAAGTTTCCGGCGGAGAGGCATATCAAAGGGTGTAAATTCCGTCTTGTAAATCAACTCATGCTCTACTTCTGCCCAGGCATCCTGCAAAATTGTGCGCACCTGGATTTCACAGACCAGATTTTCAGGCAGAGTTAAATTGCAGTTTCTCGGGCGGCAGTCTTCAGGAATCGCCACAAGCACGTGAATTGACTCATAACCAAATTCCCTGAAATTCTGTTCAGCACCCTTATACTCTACTTCTTTTACATCAAAGTTTTCTTTTATCTGGTCTACTGCAAGTTTTATATCTTCCAGAAATGCACAGATAACCCGAATTCCCATCATATCCGTAAGGGTAACCAGCGCCTTAGAGGTTTCTGCTTCATCAGCCTTTTGCCTCAGAACCTTACGGTAATAACTTTTGAATGACTTTATGCGGGACTTATAAGTCGGCATAGAAGAAAGGCTAATCGTCAGTTTTAGACGACTCTCTATATTCCCCATTATTTCTGCAAAAACGGGCCGATACGCATCATAGATTTCCTGTATCTGTTGTTTCTTGGGGTACAGAATTGTTTGTTCCATAAAGGCTATTCTATCATTGAAATGAAAATAAGGCAATCACAAACCACCCGTCAAACGGGTGGTTTGAACACAGCCTATAAGGCTCGGTTCCCAAGCTGAGACTTAAGTCCCGGCTTTCACTGACGTTCAAGTCTATTGCAGATTGACTCGTCGCAGCCCCTGAAGGGGCGTTCGTATTACTTACTACCCTTGAAAGGGTCTTCGTA
>DFDV01000012.1 GCA_002369025.1 Treponema sp. UBA3819
TCTTTAGTCCTTTGGCTAATCAAATTGCGCTCAATTTCAGCACTAAGTCCGAACGCAAAGGCTAGAACCTTGCTTTGAATATCATCTCCAAGACGGTAATTATCTTTAATAGTCCAGACTTTACATTCTTTATTCATGCAGATATGAAGGATTTCCATAATCATAAAAAGATTGCGGCCTAAGCGGGACAGTTCCGCACAAATTATTAAATCATCTTTTTTAACGATTTTAAGAAGATCGCCAAGTTTTCTTTTGTCAAAGTTTTTTGTTCCGCTGATTGTTTCTTCAATCCAGCCATCAATATGAATGTTCAGTTTTTGACAAAATGTGTTGATTTCAAATCTTTGATTTTCGACAGTCTGTTTGTCGGTGCTAACTCTAATATATCCGTAGTTCATATTTCCCCCAAACGAGTTGTTAAATTAAATTTCGGAGTAGGGGAAAAGGAAGAAGGAGCATCAGTGCGCTAAGGCTAGTAGAAGTCCAGAAGGCTGGCCGTCTGGCAGATAATCCAAAAAGACAGAGTCTTGTTGGCGGAGGTTTAGAAAGGGCAACGTTGCTCTTTTCAGGTTTCCAAAGGGCAGAGCCTTTTTGTGGCTATGAAGTGGAGAAAAAAAGCGTTGAGAACTTACGACGCATACGTCGTAAGTTCTCAACAGTAACTAATTTCTGACGAGGTTCTTTTCTTTTCCCGTTAAGCCGTAATGCTTATAGACACGCCAATTTCCCCGCTTTCAGAAATGTGTACATCTGCGTCCATCCATACCCATCCGCGTCCATCCGTACTCATCCGCGTCCATCTGAGTGTATCTGTGTCAAATCACGTCCGTTCGCGTCCATCCGCGTGTATCTGTGTCAAAAAGCCGGCTGACCTGTCAGTCTTTGCGAAGTATGCCGGATTCCAGGTCGCGGGGGGCGCGTTCTTTGAGGGCGTAGTGCATTTTCTTTCCGGTGGCGGTGCGGGGCAGACTTTCCACAAGGGCAAAATATCGGGGGCGCTTGTAGGCAGACAGCATGGGTGAGGCACTGCAGAAGGCTACCAGATCGCGGATGGTAAGATTTTTGTCCTGAGGAACTACATAGGCGCAGACCGCTTCGCCCCGCACTTTGTCTGGTACGGAGACGACCATGCAGTCTTTTACCCTGTCATACTCGTTTAATGCATCTTCAATCTGAGTGGGGTAGATGTTTTCGCCGGACACGACCATCATGTCATCTCTTCTGCCCAGCACGGTGACGAACCAGTTTTTGTCCCAGACGCCTGTGTCTCCGGTGTACATCCATCCCTTGTAAAAGCGTTCCGTACTCAGGGCATCATTTTTATAGTAGGAATAGGTGGTTTTTTCCGGGCTGAAGACGATGATTTCTCCAACGGTCTTGTTGTCCTGGGGCACCATGTCATCCGGTTCAGCTTTTTTGCCTTCAATCATACGCACTACGCGTACTTCATCGTCTATGCAGCTTCCTCCCACTGAACCTGCACCGTCAGGCAAATCGTCGGGGCGTAAAAATGAATTCCAGAAGGTTTCCGTAGTTCCATAGCCGTTAAAGATGTGGGGAGTGAGTACGGTCATATAGCGTATGCAGTCGTTTCGTGAAAGAGGTGCCCCCATGGTAATAATGCCCCTCAGTCCGGAAAGGTTGCGTTTTCTGTGTTCCTGGGCTCGGGCAAGCATGGCAAGGTTTGCAGGGGCTCCCATCATAAAGGTAATTCCGTACTCTTCTACCCAGTCCAGTGCGCTCTGGGGTTTAAAAGTCCGCATGACGACCAGAGTGGCACCGGCATAAAAAGTGGGGCACTGTCCGCCTGAATGGCAGCCGCCACGGTGAAAGAGGGGTGTCATGTTCAGACATACGTCATCATGGCGGAGGGGATAGTGCATGATTACATCGTGGGCGGAAAGAACTTCGTTTATATCGTTCAGGGGAACGCTTTTTGGCAGGGCAGTGGTTCCGCTGGTGCAGAGTCTGAGAACTTCATCGTAAATGTGGGGACGAAAATCTCTTTCTGGTTCCGTGTCTGCTTCATCGGCAATGTAATCTTCGTAGAGTACATGATGTTCCGGCAGGTCACAGCCTTCGATATTGTCTGCAAGCACAAAACGTTCGGGTTTCCAGGCAGCCATGTTTCCTGCCTGAACCATTGTGTCGCGGATGTTGGCGGAGTAGATTATGATTTTTGGTTTATTGTGGTCAATGAGCAGGGCCATTTCTCCCGCCGCCAGATTACAGTTTGCCGCAAGCAGAATGCCGCCGATTTTGCGGGGAGAAACATAGCAGGTGCAGAAGACCGGGGAATTCCTCAGGACTGCCATGACGACATCGTCTTTTTTTACGCCTCCTTTTTTGAGGGCATGGGCAAGACGATTTGCCTCTGCATTCAGTTCCCTGTAGGTCCACTGCTTTTTCTGGTCGGGATCGATGACGGCTGGTCTCTGGGGAAAGCGACGGACATTGCGCATGAAACCGTTCAGCCATGTGTATTCATGCTCAAAAGTATCTATAAACATAGTGTCGTCATAAGTTCTTGCCATACCCTATCAGCATAAAAGAGATGACAAAAAGTTGCAATCTGTGCTACAATCTCGCGTATGGATGTTATTTCAAAAAAGCAGGCTCTTTCGGGTAGCATTCGCGTTCCCGGCTCTAAATCACATACAATTCGTGCATTAATTCTTGCAACTTTTGCCGAAGGACGTTCTGTCATTCATAACCCTCTGCCCAGTGAAGACTGTCTGAGTACTGCCGCTGCGGTTCCCTTAATCGGTGCGGAAATTGACCTTAACCTGACTACGGAAGGCGAATGTGGTTCTTCATGGGTTGTTGAAGGCGCCGGCAGTCACATCCATCTGCCTGATGATGTGGTAAATGTAGGAAACAGCGGCTCCCTCCTGTATTTTATGGCTCCTGTGGCGGCAACGCTTGACGGCTGGTCTGTCTTTACGGGAGATGAAAGCATCCGCAAACGCCCTGTAGATCATGTGGCAGATGTGATTCGTCAGATGGGCGGAGAAGCCTTTATCAGTCAGCCCGGAAGCAAATGTTGTCCCCTGCTTGTGCGAGGTCCTGTCACAAGATCAGGAAAAATCGTTACGGAAGGAAGCGTAAGCAGTCAGTACATCACGGGGCTTATGCTTGCAGCCCTCCGCATGAAAGGTGCGATGGAGATTGAACTGACCAATCCAAAGGAAACTCCCTATCTTACCATGACGCAAAAATGGCTGGAAACCGTGGGGGCAAAGGTAACTATTTCTCCGGATTTCCATCACATTACTGTCCTTCCGCCGGCTGAATTTAAAGGCTTTGAAAGAACTATTCCCAGCGACTGGGAGACTGTGGCCTTTCCCCTGATTGCGGCTCTGATATCTGACAGCGAAATAATTATAGAAAACATTGACGGAAGCGGAACTCAGGGAGATGATGCGGTTGTAGAAATTCTGCAGTCTCTGGGAGCAGACATCAGCTGGAATAAGAATGATGAAACCCTTACCGTGCGCGGCGGGAAAAAAGCCCGAAACGGTATAGGCAGGCTTTCCACAGAAAATCTTCCGCAGAAAGAACTTCATGTCGCCATGTCAGGCTTTCCCGATGCCATCTGTGCCCTTGCGGTCATAGCCTGTTTTACAGAGGGAACTGTCGTCCTGGAAGATGCCGCTGTCTGCCGCCGCAAGGAAACCGACCGTATTTCTGTGCTCAAAAAAGAACTGGAAGAACTGGGTGCCGATGTGGAAGAGGGGGAAGATTATTTAATCATTCACGGCCATTCTCCTCTGCTTGCGGACGGTTCGGCAAATCCGGCCTTTACCCTGCACGGCGGCGTCTGCGAAAGTTATGGCGACCACCGTATTGCAATGTCCATGGCCTGTCTGGGGCTGGGACTTGGCGGCTCTGAGGAAATTATTGTGCACAATGCGGAATGCTGTGCCGTAAGTTTTCCCCGTTTCTTTGAAGAAATGAATAAAATCGGAGCGCATTTTAAGGAAGCATAGCAGAATGATACGAATTTTCTATACGATAATCAGGGCTTTTCCTGCCGCAATTGCATTTTTGCACAAGGGCCATGTAGCGAAACGTCACCCGGAACTCTACAGTCAGGAAGATAATTATCAGACAATACTGCGCTACATAGAAATAATGAAGAAGGCTGCAAATATTACCACGGTAGTTTCCGGACTGGAAAATCTTCCGAAAGAGGGCAGTTATGTCATGTTTCCCAATCATCAGGGAAAATATGATGCGCTGGGGGTCATCGGAGCTCATCCAACTCCCTGCAGCGTAGTTATCGACAAAAAAAGATCCCGTCTTCCCTTTGCAGACGAATTTGTCTCCCTTATTCACGGCTTCCGTCTGGACAGGACGAGCATGCGCAGTCAGTTTGAAGGCATTACAGCCATTACTGATGAAATTAAAGGGGGAAAGCGTTTTATCATTTTCCCGGAAGGCAAGTACAACCACAACCACAATAATGTCCAGCAGTTCAGGCCCGGTGCTTTTAAATGTGCAATCCGCGCTAAGTGTCCGATTGTACCTGTTGCCCTGGTGGACTCCTACAAGCCTTTTGAATTTAATTCGGTTAAGCCTGTTCAGACACAGGTTCATTTCTTAAAGCCGATTTTTTACGAAGAATACAAGGATCTGACTTCCCAGCAGATAGCCGACAGGGTCAGAGATGCCATTGTAGAAAAAATCGTGTCGGTTGTATAAATCACTGTTTTTTTCTATAATGATACTATGAGTAGTATTTTGCTTGCAATGCAGGGCGCAGTGGCACAAGGCGTTCTGTGGGGAATTATGACGGTGGGTGTTTTTATGACCTTCCGTATTTTGAATATTGCCGATATGACGTGTGACGGTTCGTTTGCGCTTGGCGGCTCAACCTGTGCTATTTTAATCGTAAAGGGATATCATCCGCTTATTGCCTTGTGCGTTTCTTTTTTTGCCGGACTGCTTGCAGGGCTTGTAACCGGCTTTCTGCATACAAAACTCAAGATTCATGAAATTCTTGCCGGTATTCTTTCCATGATTGCACTTTATTCAATCAATATCCGCGTTATGGGAAAGGCAAATACTCCGCTTCTGGGAGTCAAGACTCTGATGAACAGTCTGCAGAAGGCAGCCGGCCTGACATCAAATCAGGCTTCACTGGTTGAGGGCGTGATTTTCTGCGTGATTCTGGTTGCGGTTCTCTACTGGTTTTTGGGAACGGAAATCGGTGCAAGTCTTCGTGCAACGGGAAACAATCCCCGCATGGTTCGTGCCCTGGGCGTAAATACTGATTCCATGAAGATTCTGGGTCTTATGCTGAGTAACGGACTTATTGCGACCAGCGGTGCACTGGTTGCTCAGAGTCAGGGATATGCAGATGTCGGCATGGGAACCGGTACAATCGTTGTGGGACTTGCTTCCATTATTCTGGGCGAAGTTATTTTCGGCTATTTTGGACGCTTTATGCCTTTCTGGTTTACCCTGACTTCTGTGATTCTGGGTTCAGTTGTTTACCGTATCATCATCGCTATTGTTCTGCAGCTTGGCTTAAAGTCTACGGACTTAAAGCTTCTGACTGCAATTATCGTTGCAATCGCACTTTCCATTCCGGTAATCAAAAAATCTTTTGCCCATACATTCCTGCGTAAGCGCGAAAGTGAATTAAAGCTTTCCAAAAATGCGGTGAATACCCATGTTGAAAAAGTTATAGGCGATAGGGGGGCTACAAATGCTTAGGATTACCCATGTTTCAAAAACCTTTAATGCCGGAACAATTACCGAAAAAAAAGCCCTTCATGACATCAACCTTACGATTGAAGACGGAGATTTTATCACGGTTATCGGCGGAAACGGTGCAGGAAAATCAACCCTCCTTAACCTGATTGCTGGCGTTCATACCTGTGATACCGGCTCAATTATCCTGAACGGAAATGACCTTACCGATATGCCTGAATACAAACGCGCAAAGTATCTGGGCCGTGTCTTCCAGGACCCCATGATGGGTACTGCGGGCAATATGGAAATAGAAGAAAACCTTGCCATGGCAATGCGCCGGGGTAAAAGACGGACTCTGGGCTGGGGTATTCTGAATAAGGAACGTGACATCTACCGGGAAAAACTGGCTATGCTGGATTTAGGGCTGGAAAAACGCCTGAAAAGCAAGGTCGGACTTCTTTCCGGCGGACAGAGACAGGCTCTTACCCTTCTCATGGCAACCCTTCAAAAGCCGGAACTCCTTCTGCTTGACGAACATACAGCCGCCCTTGACCCGAAAACTGCACAGAAAGTTCTGGACCTGACCCAGCACTTTGTTGAAAAAGACCACCTGACTACATTTATGGTTACTCATAATATGCGCCATGCCATTCAGTACGGCAACCGCCTTATCATGATGCTGGACGGTAACGTGGTCTTTGACGTGCGGGGTGAAGAAAAGAAAAACCTTCAGGTGCAGGACTTGATGCAGAAGTTCCAGACCGCAAAAGAAGGTGATTCTCTCAGCGACCGCATGATACTCAACTGACAGGCCTTCATGCTCGCTCTCTCATGATACATTCTATTTTCTCTATTGCATAAAATCTCGTAAAACGGTAGAGTAATTGCATAAATATACAGTTTGTACGCAAACTGTGTCCGTAAGAGGTATATTATGGCAAAAGAAAAGGTTATTCTTGCTTATTCAGGCGGATTGGATACGACAGTTATCATTCCCTGGCTTAAGGAAAATTATGACTACGATGTTATTGCGGTTTGTATTGATGTTGGACAGGGTGATGACTGGCCGAAAATCAAGAGCCGTGCAGTAAAGACAGGTGCGTCTGCATGTTATGTAGTTGATGCACGTCAGGAATATATCGAAGAGTATATCTGGCCGGCAGTAAAGGCAAACTGCAAGTATGAAGACCAGTATCTTTTGGGCACTTCTACAGCCCGTCCCCTTATCGGAAAAATTCTTGTTGAATACGCCCGTCAGGAAGGCGCAGTGGCAATCTGTCACGGTGCAACTGGAAAGGGAAATGACCAGATTCGTTTTGAGCTGGCAATCAAGGCTTTCGCTCCCGACCTGCGCGTAATTGCTGCATGGCGTGATCCCAAATGGAATATGGACAGCCGCGATGCTGAAATCAAATTTCTGGAAGACCGCGGACTTGAAGTTCCCATGAAAAAAGACCAGTCATACAGCCGTGATGAAAACATCTGGCACATCAGCCACGAAGGTCTTGAACTGGAAAAGACAGAAAATGAACCCCACTATGAGCACATGCTCAAGAACACTGTCTGCCCGGAAGACGCTCCCGAAACAGGCGAGTATGTTAAGATTGAATTTGAAAAAGGCATTCCGGTCAGCGTAAACGGAAAAAAGATGAACGGTCTTGAACTGATGACCGAACTGAATAAAATCGGCGGAAGAAACGGCGTCGGTCTGGTTGATATCTGCGAAAACCGCTGCGTTGGCATGAAGAGCCGTGGTGTGTATGAGACACCGGGTGGAGCAATCCTTTACGCTGCCCACGAAATGATGGATCATCTCTGCCTTGACAGGGATACCTATCACTACAAGCAGCTGGTTTCCCTCCGCATGAGCGAACTGATTTACGACGGCAAGTGGTTCACCACATTGATGGATGCCTGTATGGCTTTTGTTGATAAGACTCAGGAAACCTGTACAGGCTGGGTAAATCTCAAGCTCTACAAGGGTTCAATCCGTGGCGCAGGTTCATGGTCAAAGTACAGCCTCTACAATGAAAGCATTGCTTCTTTCACTACAGGCGACCTCTACGACCACCACGATGCTCAGGGCTTCATCACCCTCTTTGGTCTGCCCCTTAAAGTCCGTGCTATGATGGAACAGCAGGTTGGCGAAGGTCAGGCTGTCAAAGAGAGCAAAAACCTGAAGAAACGTCCGACAGAGTAAGCTGTTAGTCTCTGTTTTTTACAGGCTGTCCCCGGAGTTCTGATGACTTCGCAGGGCAGCCTTTTTTTTTCACTTTTTTTCTCTGTTTTCTTTTTTCACTATATGCGCTATACTTTTTTTATGCGCCATGCCTTCTTCCCAAAAATCTTTTTCCTCTTTACAGCCTTGTTTATGACGGAAAGAATTTTTGCGCAGGATGGCGAAATTTCTCAGCCTCAGGCACTTGAACAGACGGTAATCCGCCATGAGGTCTATTCCTATGATTCTGCAAATCTTGCCCTGCGCCTCCCGGAAGGAAATCACCTTCTGGTCATCAGCGGTCCCATGGACAGCTACATGCTGGGGCACCTGCGAAACGCAATGATTGCAAATCCAAAGGCACTTTTTTCCCTTGATTTGACCGCAGTTTCAGCCCTTTTTGACATGGACAAGGAAGCCTTTGTCGGCTGTAAGAATCTCGTCTCCCTCATCATTCCGGACGGAGCCATGAGAATCCGCTGGCAGTGCTTTACCGGCTGTGAAAATCTGACGGCAATACATGCAAGTGAAAACTCCGATGCCTTTGCTTCCTCTGCAGGAATTCTCTATGACAAGACGGGCGGGGAAGTGGTGGTCTGTCCGCCGGGCAGGGAAGGAGTGGTGGAACTGCCTCTTTCACTTACTTCTGTAAGAAGCGGGGCTTTTGCAAATGCTTCCAAAGTTACAGCCTTTTCCCTTGCTGTCAGAAGGGAAACATATCTGCAGGACGGAAAGGAAGAAGAGCGGCTTATTGAAAACCTGTATTTTTCCGTGCGTGACGGCATTCTCTATTCAAAAGACATGAAGCGGCTGGTTCAGTTTCCCGGCGGAAAATCAGGCAGCATTATAATTCCTAATACAGTGGAAGTTATTGGAAAGGAAGCCTTTGCCTATGGCGGACGGGTTACGGCGGTGGAAATACCAGAAAGCGTCCGCATTATAGAAAAAATGGCATTCGGCTACTGTTCTGCCCTCCAGTCTGTCCGGCTTCCGGCAGGCCTTGTCAGCATCGGAAAACAGGCTTTTGTCTGGTGTACATCGCTCGGCCAGGTTTTTATTCCTTCTTCCGTCACATATCTGGGCTCCCGGACTTTTTTTAAGTCCTCTCTTGCGGCAGTTACCTTTGAAAATGCTGACGGCTGGACTTTCGGCAAGAAAATTCTGGTTGATTTGACTAATCCTCAGGAAAATGCGGAAAAATTCCGACATCCGGGAAAATACTGGTTCCTGGATTTGTACAGGGCGGAGCAGCAATGATTTTTCGCCGGACTTCCGCATTTTATCTTTTTACCCTCACTGCGATTTTTATTCTGATTCTGCTTTCCCTCTGTCTGGGTGCGGTTCCTCTTTCCCTTTCTGATTTATGGGCAGGCATCCGGGGAGATACATCTCTTTCTGCTGCCAAAATTCTCCGCTATGTGCGGATTCCCCGGACTTGTGCGGCACTTTTGTGCGGGGCGGCTCTTTCTGCGAGCGGCGCAATCATTCAGTCTGTGCTCCACAATCCTCTGGGAAGCCCCAATGTGCTGGGAATGAATGCGGGGGCAGGGCTTGCGGTTATTTTGTGCGCCGCCTTTGTGCCCCTTATGCCCGGAATATTGCCCCTTGCCGCTTTTTCCGGTGCCTTTGCAACCCTGCTTCTGGTCTGTGCTCTGGGAAAGCATGCGGGTAACAGCCGGGCGGCGGTTCTGCTTGCGGGCGTGGCTGCGAATACCTGTTTTATTGCCCTTGCAGATGCTGTTACCGTCTTTGTGCCTGATACCATTTACAGCCGGGCCGCCTTTAAAATCGGTTCCCTTTCTGGTGTACAGATGGATGTTCTGCTTCCGGCCGCTCTGGTCATCATTGTTTCCCTGATTTTTACTTTTTTCCTCCGCCACGAAATTGATGTGCTTGCTCTGGGAGATGACAGTGCCCGCTCTCTGGGCTTACCCGTTTCTGCCCTGCGTTTTGCAGCCCTTGTTCTTGCGGCCCTGCTTTGTGGTGCGGGAATCTCTTTTGCCGGGCTCATCGGTTTTGTCGGCCTGATTGTGCCTCACTGCGCCCGCATGTTTGTAGGCAGTGAAATGCGTTCTCTTTTGCCTGCCAGTGTTCTTCTGGGAATGCTGCTTCTCCTCCTCTGTGATTTACTGAGCCGTCTTCTTTTTGCACCCCATGAACTTCCGGCGGGTATTCTGCTTTCTCTGATTGGCGGACCTTTCTTTGTCATGCTGCTGCTGAAGAAAAAGGGGAGAAGCCATGATTAAGATTGAAGGCCTTACCGTTTCGTATGGAAAAAAGAAACCTCCGGTTCTGCATGAAATTACCTGTACCGTGCCGGCGAAAAAAATCACTGTGATTGCAGGCCCCAACGGAAGCGGAAAATCTACTCTCCTTAAGTCCATCAGCGGTTTTCTAAAAGCAAAAAGCGGCAGAATTCTTCTGGACGGAAAAAATCTGTGTGAATACTCTTCTCAGGATAGAGCCCGTAAACTTGCATTTCTTCCCCAAAGCTGCCGCATCCCTGAATTAACGGTGAGACAGCTGGTTCTTCGCGGCCGCTTTCCCTATACAGCTTTTCCCCGCTCCTACAGCAGGCATGATTATGAAGTGGTGGAAACTTGTCTGAGCACCCTGAATATGACGGTCCTCGGAGACTGCATGCTTTCAGAAATCAGCGGCGGTCAGCAGCAGAAGGCCTGGCTTGCAATGGCTCTGGCACAGGAGACGGATATTTTGGTTCTGGATGAGCCCCTTACGTTTCTGGATGTGCGCCAGCAGCTGGAACTTCTGCAGGTGCTCAAAAATCTCTCTTCGCAGGGAAAGACAATCCTGCTGATTGTGCATGATCTTCATACGGCACTGACCTTTGCAGATAACATGATTGTCTTAAGCGGAGGTTCACTTGCCGCTGAAGGGCAGCCTGGTCTGATTGCAGAAAATGGAATCATAGACAGGGTTTTTGGCATTCATACGGAAAAAATTACTGCTCCCGGGGGCAGACCGGTTTATACATTCACAGGCGGAGATTTGCTATGACAATGGACGATTTTCATTTTATGGTGGCAGTAAAAAAGCCTCTGGAATTTACCCATCAGGGAAAGACTTACAATCTTACCTACGGAAAGGATGAAAAGGGGGACTATATTGCTTTTGGCAGACTGTATGACATCCCGGAAAAATATCGTGATGCAGGTGAGCTTTTAAACAGCGTTAAGATAGAAAATCATTTTTTCCGGGAAGTACTGGAAGGCATTTAGCTTTATCAGCTGAGCAGGCTTAAGACTGCCGCAAGGTCTTTTTCCGCTGCCTTTGCCTTTATCTTCATGTAGAGTTCTGTCTGTGCATCGGGAATGGTATAGTCTTCCAGCATATTGAGTATGTTCTGGATGTTCTGCAAATCTTCCGCCTGGGCACATTCTTTGATGCTTGAAAAGGCATTTTCCAGATTGTCCGTGGTGATCATGGGTTTGTCTTTCTTTGTTGTGGGCTGTATTCCCAAAAGCGGTTCCAGACGATGCTTGTATGAACGGTAATGTTCCAGCAGGGCCGGGGTCTTTTCCGCAATTTCTGCCGCATCTTCCGCATTTCCGCAGGACTCCAGATACTTCGCTTCTTCATGCAGCTGCATGGCTCCGATAATCCTTGCGGAACTCTTGAGGGCATGCACAAGAATCGTATAGTTTTTGAAGTCCTGATTTTTCGCATAGTATTCGATGAGGTCTGACTTATCCTGAATGGCGGAGTAAAAGTCGTGGATGACATCGTAAAAGTATTCGTAGCCGCCACAATTTGTGAGGGTTTCCATTAAGTGCAGGTCGAATACACGCAGGCCGATATTGGTCATATTGCGCAAAAGTCTCTTGTCACCCATATTCATCGGGCTGTCAGTCAAATCATCATCAGGAATAAAACTGGGGTCGCTCTTTAAAATGATTTTTTCTTTAGGCAGATACTGCAGCAGCATTGCTTCCAGATCCGTACCGGAAACAGGCTTTGAAAGATAGTCTGTAAAGCCTTCCGAAATAAACATCTCCCGGGCTCCTGAAATGGCATTTGCCGTCAGGGCTATGCAGGGAAAGTCTTCCGGAATTCCAGACATTTTTTTTATCTCATGCAGGGTCTGAATGCCATCCATTTCCGGCATCAGGTGGTCAAGGAAGAGCATGTCGTACTTTGTCTCTGCCAGTTTGAGCAGGGCTTCCCGTCCGCTCAGTGCCGTATCAATGGTAATCCTGGTCTTTTTGAGCAGGCTCTTGAAAACGGTCAGGTTTAAGTCCGTATCATCTACAACAAGAATATGGGCTTTGGGCGCATGGAAGGCTTCGTGATATTTTTCTTCTTTTTTCTGGTCTACCTGACGGGTGTAATTTCCTAGGGGTTCCCACTGAACGACTTTCTGTTC
>DFDV01000098.1 GCA_002369025.1 Treponema sp. UBA3819
TTGTTGCTCCTCCAAAAGCTGGTAAGACTACCATCCTGCAGAAAGTTGCAAACGCAATCACTGCAAATAATCCGGAAGTCTATCTTATCGTGCTTTTGATTGACGAACGTCCTGAGGAAGTTACCGATATGGAACGCGCAATAAAGGGCGAAGTTATTTCTTCTACATTTGATGAACAGGCAACCCGCCATGTACAGGTTGCAGAAATGGTTCTGGAAAAGGCAAAGCGTCTTGTAGAACACAAGCGGGATGTAGTCATCCTTCTTGACTCAATTACGCGTCTTGCCCGCGCCTACAACCAGACCGTGCCTACCAGCGGCAAGGTTCTGTCAGGTGGTGTGGATTCAAATGCGCTGCACAAGCCCAAGCGCTTCTTTGGTGCTGCCCGTAATATTGAAGAAGGCGGTTCACTTACCATCATTTCTACGGCACTGATTGAAACAGGAAGCCGTATGGATGAAGTTATCTTTGAAGAGTTCAAGGGTACCGGTAACAGTGAAATCAACCTTGACCGTAAACTGGCTGAACGCCGTCTTTTCCCGGCAATCAACATCAAAAAATCCGGCACACGCAAGGAAGAACTGTTGCTGGATGAAGCCACTCTGCAGAAGATGTGGGTCCTCCGCAAGGTTATCAACCCCATGGAAGATGCAGAAATTACTGAGCTGATTCTGAACCAGATGAGAAAGAGCAAGGACAATGATGCCTTCCTTGCCAATATGAATACTGGCAGTGCGGCAGTGAATTAGCCAATATGCGGTACAGGCTGATATCTGCGGTACAGGCTGATTGACTATATCGCAGGAAATGTGTTACATTAGTAAATCATCTTGTGGTACTGTTTTGATTTGTAACGGTAAGGGAATGATACAAACACTACTTCGTAAGAGGTTATGCCCTGCGATTTTTGTGTAAGGTAGTGCTGACCGGCATTTCTACAGTATCGGGCAAGAGAAAGGAGTTATAAGATGAAAAAAGGTATTCATCCCGAATACAAACTGACCAAGATTACCTGCGCATGTGGCAACGTAATCGAAACCCGTTCAACCGTACAGAACATCAACGTTGAAATTTGTTCTGCCTGCCACCCCTTCTTTACAGGTAAGCAGAAACTGGTTGACACCGCCGGTCGTATCGATCGCTTCAACAAGCGCTACGGTCTTAACCAGGCAAAATAAAAAAGACAGGAATTACTTCCTGCCTCTCAATTCAGCCCGCGTCCTGCGGGCTTGATTGTTTTAAACTACAGGGCCAAATCGCCGTAAACCGACTTCATCTTTTGCAGCATTCCGTCGGTCATGCGCTGCAGGAATACCAGATAATCCTGATAGGCAGAAAGGGGATTTTCCCTGTTCACGGGATACTGACCTGTCTTGTCGTCCTCGCTCTGGGAAATGATTTTCTTTTCTATACGGCGCATTTTCCGTATTATGCGGTCCCGGTTCTGAATCAGCATATCGTATTCAGGGTCGCTGAATTTATTGTATGTTTCTTTTTTCATAGTAACTCCTGTTTAAAGTATAGCATGCTTTTTAATAAAAGCAATTGATTTTTAGCTCCCAGCAGCGGCGGTTTTTGCTGCCCTTGTAGTCTTCTGGAAGGGAGCGGTCTGTAATGTCTGAAACCGTGACTTTTGCGCCACTTTTTGTTTCTGACGGAATCTGGGCCTGGTCAAATTTAAGGCGTCTGCTGTTGGTGGAAAAGTAAAGGATTCCGCCCGGGGCAAGCAGATTAAGGCAGTCAGAAACAAGTTTTGGCCAGTCGCGGTTTATGTCCAGCGTATTTTGCGTAGACTTTGAGTTTGAAAAGGTCGGCGGGTCAAGAATGATAATGTCGTAGCGGTTGGATGAATCAGCTTTTTCCGCGCATTTTTTCTGAAGAAAGGAAGTTACATCCCCTCTTGTAAAAACATATTTTGCATCTGAAAAGCCGTTCAACTCCATATTTTCCCGCGCCCAGGAAAGATAGGTGTTGCTTAAATCAACCGATTCAACACGCCGGGCTTTTCCTTCTGCCGCATAGACGGAAAAGGAAGCTGTATAGCAGAAAAGATTCAGCAGGCTTTTTCCGGCTGAAATTTCTCTCACATGGGAACGAAGGGGACGGTGGTCAAAAAAGAGACCTGTGTCCAGATAATCGCTCAGATTTACACGGAAAAGTTGGCCGCATTCAGAGACTAGGCCTGTGAGCCTACGTTCACTCTGAATTTTTTCGTATTGATTTTCACCTTTCTGTCGCTTTCTTGTTTTTACGATAACATGACTTTCTTCTATCTGTAAGACTTGGGCAGCAGCCTTTGCCATTGCGTCCAGCCAGATTTTTTCATCTTCGTCGTTTGTTTCAAAGGGGCGTTCATACATAAAAAGATGCAGATAACGGCGGGCGGCAATTTCTCCGGCTACTAGGGGATCATTTTGAGAAATGCGTTCTTCCTCTTCCCGCAGAAACTTTGCCGCTTCTATTTTGTCAGTGATGTCGTCAGGTAAAAACTCATAGATGTCAGCGGCAAGGGGAAGTTCCGGAATGTCACGGTCGTAAAGACGGTAGGAGCAGACACGGTTTTTTCGCGCCCATTTGCGCAGCGTTCTGTATTTTTTTGAGAGCCTGTTAGAAAAAAGTTCAGTCTGATAGGAAAGTTTTTCGAGCATGAGCAGAGTATAGCACGGATGGGGCCTGTGTGTCAGCGGAGAGGGGGACTGACTGCAGAGCTGCAGTGATTTTTCTCCTGTTAATTTTTTTCCCCCTCCACGACAAACTGTCTTTTTTCTGCTAGAATAAAGCTATGCTTTCAAAACTCTTTTTTACATGTAATGCTGTTCTGCCGGTTGTACTGACGATTCTGGTGGGCTATGGACTTAAAAATCTGAAGGTGTTTCCGGCGGATTTTTTTAAGCTTTTGAATAAGCTGAGTTTCAGGTGTTGTCTTCCGGTGATGCTCTTTTATAATGTCTACAATGTGGACAATCTTTCGGATATTTCTGAGTATGGTCGTGTGTGTGTTTTCTGTTTTGTTGCAATTATGACGGCTTTTGTCTTTGGTGCGCTTGTTTTTGGACTTATCTTGAAGGATAAGAGGCAGAAAGGCGTGATGGTGCAGGCGGTTTTCCGGTCTAACAATGCGATTATCGGGCTTTCGCTGGTTATCAGCCTTATGGACGGAGATAAGGATGCGGTGGCAGTGGCTTCCATTCTTTCTTCGCTCTTTATTCCACTATTTAACATTCTTGCAGTTCTTTCCCTTACGATGTTCATGAGTGAAGAAGGAAAAAAGTTCAGTATTCTGCCTGTCCTTAAAAAAATTGCAACAAATCCGCTTATTATCGGGTGTGCACTGGGCTTTGTCTGTCTGATTGTAAGGAGTCTTCTTCCGGTCACGACAGCCGGTGAGAATCTGGAAGTTCCCGTCTTTACGATAAAAAACAATCTTCCTTTTGTTTACAAGACGCTGCAGATGGTCGGAGGCTGTGCTACACCGGTGGCTCTGATTGCCCTGGGCGGAAATTTTACCTTCAGTGCGGTTTCCCGGCTCAAAAACCTCATCACGATTGGAACGGCCCTGCGGGTCCTGATTGTACCGGTGGTCACACTGCTTGCCGCATATCATCTTGGATTCAGGCAGATTGAATTTCCAGCCCTTATTGCACTTTTTGGAACTCCGGTTGCAGTCAGCTCCGTTCCGATGGCAACAGAAATGAATAACGATGACGAACTGGCAGGCCAGCTGGTGGTGTGGTCAAGCATTATGAGTGCCTTTACTCTCTTCGGTATCATTTTTGCCTGTGCCCAGACGGGAATCTTTGGAGTGGTTTAGCCATCCGATTCCAGGCAGAAACATGACCTCGGGAAACTAATTTTTGACACAGATGGACGCAGATGGACGCAGATGAGACTCGGATATCTATAATTTCTATTTTTTTATCTGAGTCTCATCTGTGAAAATCCGAGTTCATCTGTGGTTACCCCGCTGTATCTGTGTCGAATTCCTAGAACTTGATTTCGACACTGAAAAAAAAGACTATATACATCTTTTTCAAAAACGGTTATACTGTCAACAACTATCTCTATTCTTTAATTTATTTGGATTTGTCTTAATTATGAATTATTCAGAAATTTCTTTACATGAAAAACTTCAGCAGGGTATTGCTGATGCAGGATATGTAACTTGTACGCCGGTTCAGGAGCAGGTTTTGTCTCTTGCTCTGGACGGTTCGGATTTGTATGTGCAGTCTCAGACTGGAACGGGAAAGACTGCTGCTTTTCTGGTGACGATTTTTCAGGAGCTTTTGACTAATCCTGAAAAGCAGGGCTGCAAGGCTTTGATTATGGTGCCTACCCGTGAGCTTGCGGTGCAGGTTGAGGATGAGGCAAAAAAACTTGGTAAGTACACCGGGCTTGTCTGTGAAAGTTTTTACGGTGGCGTGGGCTACGAAAAGCAGGTTGCCGCTCTGAAAAAGGGTGTTGATGTCATTATTGGTACGCCCGGCCGCGTGATTGACCTGCAGGAAAGCCGTCACATGGATCTGAAGCAGATTGCTTTTCTGGTTGTGGATGAAGCAGACCGCATGTTTGATATGGGATTTTACCCTGATTTGCGTAAGCTGATTAAGGTGCTTCCCTCAAGCGATGTGCGTCAGACTATGCTTTTTTCTGCAACACTTAATTCTTATGTTAAGAATCTTGCCTGGGAATACACTCGCGAGGCAAAGGAAATTA
>DFDV01000178.1:0-1312 GCA_002369025.1 Treponema sp. UBA3819
TCTGGGTTCCAAAAAATATCCTTGGCCTTATTATCGGGCTGGCATTGATTTTCTGTGGATTTTATCCCCGTCTCTTCTATTATATACGCACTTTTACCCAAAGCACTTTTCTGACGGCCCTGCTCTTTATCGTATTGTCAGGCCTTCCGGAAGCCATCATTTTTCTTCCATTCCGCCTCTACCGCGAGTTTGGCATTGAAAAGCGTTTTGGCTTCAGCACGATGACCATCAAACTATGGATTTTGGACAGCGTAAAAGGACTTCTGATAAATGCAATCATTGTCCTGCCCCTCCTCTTCGCCATGATTTTTCTGCTTGAACATGCAGAAGGCTGGTGGTGGCTCCTGCTGGGTGGCATTTATGTTGCCTTCAGCCTGCTCATTTCGCTTTTGTATCCGGCATTTATCGCCCCGCTCTTCAATAAATTTACTCCGCTGGAAGAAGGCGAACTCAAAGATATGCTTACAGAAGAACTCACCCGGACAGGATTTAAGACAAGCGGACTCTTTGTAATGGACGCTTCCAAACGCAGTAAACATTCAAACGCCTACTTTACAGGCTTTGGAAAAACAAAAAGAGTTGTCCTCTACGATACACTGATTAACCAGCTTTCTCCTGAAGAAATCAAAGCCGTGCTTGCTCACGAACTGGGTCACTACAAGCATCACCACATCATAAAAAAACTCTGTTTTACCATTCCCCTCATTTTTATTGCCCTCTTTGTCGTAAGCCTCTTCATCAGTAATCCTGACCTCTACACCGCATTCGGTTTTGTTCTGGATTCAGGCGACCTGGCCACAAAGGCAAATGGCTCTGCAGCCGTTCTTCCCAAAGTACAATTCCTGGGCATCTTCCTCATCAGCATGGTTTTCGGCGGATTTTCAACGCTCTTCAGCCCAATCAGCAACCACTTTAGCCGCAAAGATGAATTCCAGGCGGATGCCTTTGCAAAAGAATTATGCGGAAGCGGAAAGCCCCTCAGCACTTCCCTGATAAAACTGAACAAAGAAAATCTTTCTGAACTCACCGAGCCAAAAATATACAGCATTTTCAACTACAGCCATCCGCCGCTCATAGAACGAATCCGTGCAGTCGCAGATTGATATGCATATCTGCAAAAATTTACGGCTGCACCGCTTGACATTTAGTGTCGTTTTAAGATATAGTTTTAGAGCGTCAATTTTGGAGCGGTGGCCGAGCGGTCGAAGGCGGCGGTCTTGAAAACCGTTGTAGGGAAACTTACCGGGGGTTCGAATCCCTCCCGCTCCGTTTTACGCCAAAAAGGAAGCGTGGTAGAGCGGTAATACAACGG
>DFDV01000178.1:1393-7664 GCA_002369025.1 Treponema sp. UBA3819
GCAGGTTCAACTCCTGTCGCTTCCGTGACTGACGAAACATTGGTTTCGTTGCAGATTTTATTCTGAGGCTATAGCTCAGCTGGATTAGAGCGCCACCCTGCGGAGGTGGAGGTCGCACGTTCGAATCGTGTTAGCCTCGTACTTTTACCCTTTCTATCCACAAAATCCTTTTACAGTTTAATACCATTGGAAAGATGTCCGAGTGGTTTAAGGTGCGCGCTTGGAAGGCGCGTGTACCCAAAAGGTACCGGGGGTTCGAATCCCCCTCTTTCCGCAATATGAGGCCAGATGCCCCGCAAGTGCTTCTTACAAAACCCCGCCAGAGGAGGAATCCAGCAACGGTATGTATTGAAGGCTGTGCCGGGGATTATCTGACCTCTTTTTTTTCTAAAATTCAGCAGCGGTACGCTCATGCACCAAAGGTGCAAACGTCAATAATTTCCCTACAGCGCACTGCATAGACTTTTCCCCCGCAGTCCGCTATACTTTTTGCTATGGATAAGAATAAATTTTTTCTGGGTCTTATGATTGCTGTTGTGGGCCTCTTTATGCTCATCTCACCTGATTCATTCATGAAGTTTGCCGTAATCATTCTAGGCATCACCCTGATTTTTGACGGCATTTTCATTCTGGTTACCGTGCGCAATCTGGTTGTAGATAAAAACTATGCCCTTGTCATGGCGGTTCATGGCTGGCTGAGTATTGCCGTTGGTCTGCTTGCCGTTCTTCTTCCGATGATTTTTGCTGAAATTTTCTGGACAATCATGGCCTATACAATGGCAGTCTACCTTCTTGCAGCCGCAGGCATGGAAATTTATGCAATCAACATGCTGAGCCGCAACGGAATTTCTACCAAAAAATCAATTTTTGAAGTTATCATCTGCGTAATTCTTGCCATCATTCTTTTCATTCTGCCTTCAGACATCCTGAGAAATACACTCGTAAGCGTTTTCGGCGTGATTCTGATTATCATTGGTGTGACTTTTGCACTTGTTCAGTGGAAGCTCAAGCCCATCATTATTCAGCCGGACAGCGTAGAAGATATTATTGAAGAAGCAGAAGCAGAGGCTGAAGCTGAAGAAGAATCTTCTGAAAAGACAGAAAAGCAGGATAAAGAGTAATGGTCGAAATAAAAAACATTGAAGTATACGGTCTGGACCGTGCCCTGAACGCAAAAGGCAATTCCTTTAATGTAGGCGAAATAAACACGACTCTTGCCTTTGAAAAAAAAGATGAAAACAAACAATGGAAAGTGGCAAAAATTCTGGGCGCAAACAAAGATCCGCACCAGAGCCACGACGCTTTCTTAAAAGGAATCCTTGTTTCTTTTGACCTGAAATATTCCCAGGCTTTTACACCGGAACTGCAGCGCTATCACTTTCTGGAAATCGTAATGAGCCAGTCCACAATGCACTCGCTCAAAAAATTCATGGAAAATGGTCTTGACCCCTACAGCCCCTATGTAACACAGGAAAGCAAAGACCAGGTACGCAGACTCTACGAAGAATTTGACCGTACCCAGACTGAACTGAAAGAGGCAGATGTAGCGGGAGCCGACCCGGCGCTTGTTGCAAAAAAAAGACGGGAAAACTACGAGGCTTTTATGCGCCTGCGCCACAATATTCCCGGCGGCTTTGAAATGTGGGAGACTATCACAACTAATTATCTGCAGCTAAAAACAATCTGTATTCAGCGCACAAACCACCGCCAGCGGGAAGACTGGAATGCATTTATACGCGCATGTTTTTCCATGCCGCATTTCTGCGAACTGACCGGTTTGAGCGAAGATTCCCTGGGGCTCAAAGACATCTAGTCTCCCGCCCCTCTCTCTACAATTATTTTGTCTTTGCGGCGGGAGCAGGATTTGTCTTTGCGCCCGCCGGGGCCTGAGCCGCTGCGGCTTTTGCGGCGGCATCCTTCTGCTTTTGCACGGCCGCTTTTACCGCGTCAGCAAAGAGTTTGTTCTGATCGTTGCGCAAAGGCACACTAAAGGCAGGGCCGCCGTCACGCTCGTTGATGCGGTAAATCTGTGAAGAATCCGTTGCATAGGCGGGGCTTCCCTTGCTGTTGAGCCACCAGTCCAGAACAGCCACCACACAGAGGGCATACTTAATCAGGTTTGCATTGGTAGCGGCGGTTTCTTTGGCAGGACGTTTTGCACCCAAAAGCACATCCATACGCTTTGAAATAATGTTGGGAATATCAAATTCATATTTATCCCAGGGATTCTGTATGCCGTAAACAGTTCCCCTTTCTTTTGCGGCCGCATCTGCGCTTCTGCATATAGCGGCAAAAGTATTCCGCAGGAAGGTTGTGCGCAGACAGAGGGGACGGAACTGATTATCCCGAATGGGTTTTTCCAGCAGAAGCTGTTCAAATTCGTAGTGAGGCAAAAAGTCATAGCGGGTGCGCCACAAAAGCGAAGTAATCAGTTTTTTGCCAAAGTTACTGGTCTTAAAATCAGACTGGCTGTACTGCTTGTTTACCAGCTCCAGAAGTTCGTCAAGATAATGCTTTTCAAAAAGAATCTCGCGGTAAGATGACCAGTCATTGAGGACAGCCGCAAGCGTCTCTTTATCAGAGCTGCCTTCGTCCATGTCATCGGTAAACTTAACGTTTCGCAGACCCTGGAAAATATCTTCGGAAATGCGCAGGAGTACCATCGTTATCATCATAGGATTCTGGGGAGAAATTACATTGTAACCGTCCTCAAAATCATAGAGAGGCTCAAAGTAAGGGAACATATCGGGCATGCTGTCCAGACGGTCAAAACCAGCCTGGGGAAAGAGTGTGTTCAGAAGATTTAAGCCTGTGCGGACAATATCATCCTTTTCTTCCTCGGGAGAAGGCTTTTTCTCTTCCTCTTCCACCTTTTCTTCCTCTTTTTTTGCTTCTTCTTTTGCGGCAGATTCTTCTTCCTGTCTTACAGCCTCTTTTTTCTGGGGGAGAATCAAATCAAACTTGGTTATACCCAGGAAGGAGAAAATGCTGGCCGTCTGACTCGTAAAGAAATGGGGGAAGGTGTCATACTTTGAAGAACACATTCGCATCAAGAGAGGATAGAGTCCCTTTATCACCTGAGTATACACATAAATCCATTCGGTCAGTCCGTCTTTTGAAAGTTTTACCAGCGCTTCCTTGTCTGCCTTGGGATATTTCATCAGGTCGTTGTAGATATCCTTAAAGATGTTGGAAACGGTCTGTTCGCCCAAGTAGTATATCTTGAGCACATCACGGTAAACAGCCTTGATAAAGGGGGTCATCATGCCCACTGTAACGCTGTCCGGATGTCCCTGCAAATCCATGGAGGTTGTCTTTATCGTTCCGATTGACCAGCCGCTTACTGCACGAAGCAAACGGAATTTATCCTGTTCATCCTCCGCAATGCGTGCCTTGTAGGAATCCGGAGAAACCTGCATGATTGACTTTACCGTGGTCATAAAGGCCTGCATATGGTCCACATGCATTTTGAGGTTGTATTCAATAAAGCCCCTGCTTACCAGTTCCGTGCCGTTTTTTCTGAATTTGCGGACAAAATTGAAAATGCCGTAATTCTGCTTGATTTTGTAGTCATCGCTCATCATCAGTTTGTCCATGAGTGACGCTTCTTTTGAGGGAATGGAGGGGAGTCCGTCTGCAGATGTCTTTTTCTTTACGGGTGCTTCTTCCTGTTCACCGGAACTAGAACTTGATGAGCTACCTGAAGAGGAACGGTTGCGGGCTGAAATGGCAGCTACATCAGATGCAGACCTGCCCGAAGAACGATGTGCATAGGACGGGGCCTTTTTTGGCAGCGAATCATAGTTAATCGGCTTTGACTTTTCTACAAAGATTTCTCCACCAAGCACTTTTGTCATGCGGGCGGCTTCTTCCTTGGAAATATTTCCGATATTCTGACGGGTCTTGTCTAATGTTCCCGGCTCCCATTTTGCCTGAGGTCTTCCATCGCTCATATCAGTTCCCCACTTTACAGACGAAGCATCTGTTTGCGTACGATTCCTTCAAAATTGTGCAGGACAACGGATTCATTGTCTTTTGTTTTGAGGACACCTTCAAATGTACCGAAAATCGTGTGCACCTGTGTCCTGGCGACAAAGAATGAATTGTCACGGAAATGATCGGATTTTGGCATAAAAGTCAAATCTACCATGTTTTCCGTATCCTGAATGACCCATTTTTCGTGCAGGCCGAAAGAATGAGTTATCACAACCGGAGGAAGCGGCGTGCAGTGACCGTCCACAAATAAAAAGTTTTCGTTTACGTTTTCAATATCGACAGACTCTTCCTGCTGCATGACGATTTTCCAGGATACGTGTCTGCCGTCAACTGTTCCTGTAGCCAGTACAATTTCACATGCGGAGAGAAAATTGTAATAGGAACGGTTGATATTCAGAAGCATAGAGCCGTCCGTTTTTTTCATCGGCATGGCTTCCGTGCGTTTTGTCTTGTCCAAAGACAGGCTTCCGTGCATGGCGGCGGTACAGGCATAACTTGCGTTACAGCGGCTTTTTGTAGGAGCAGGAACAACGGCTGTCATCTCGCAGGCATTCGGATTGCTGTAATTTGCCAGAAAAGCCGCGTTTGCCGAAGGCCGGGCAGAATCACCGCTCATGTTGAAAATCAGGGAAATGCGGTCCCGCTCATGGTCCCAGCTGATTCTGATATAGCGCTTTTTGCGGAAACTGGAACAATAACCGGCAATCATATTGTGGGGAATAAAGCGACGGCGGGGTCCCATAAAAGAACGATAGGCATATTTCCGTCCGTTTTCTTTGTTCCAGAACAATACTTCAGCATATCCAAAAATCTTCTGGTCAAAAAATTCCACCAGACCGATATAGGGACCGATATTGAACATATAGAGCAGAGAACTTTTTATGCGAAAATTCGTTATAAAACGAGGAAAGGGAACGCCACTGAACGGAGCATTGACATTGCGGATATCAAGCATTTCCGTATATCCGGCAAAAGTACCAAATGTGCATTTGCCGTTCTGAACAATCTGTCTGGGCGGTTCCGTCACTGTACGTGAATACAAAAGCACCTCTAAAAAGTAGTATTATTCCTATTATATATGAAAGAACTTACAATGGCAAATGTTTTTTATTCACATAACTTTTTAAATCTATCTATTCATTCCGCGATTTTTTTTATATACTGACGGCAATTATGGTGCTGAAACTTATTAATTTCGCAGGCAGCTTGTGTTTCCTTCTCTACGGAATGAAGCTGATGAGCGACGGAATTCAAAAGGGCGCGGGACAGAAACTGCAAAAGGCGCTCGCTTTTGTCACGGGTAACCGCCTGGTGGGCCTGCTCACAGGTCTGGTTCTGACAATGATTATTCAATCTTCAGGTGCGACTACCGTTATGGTCGTTACCTTCGTCAATGCCGGACTGATGACATTGCAGCAGTCAATCGGAGTTATTTTCGGTGCAAACATCGGAACTACGATTACGGGCTGGATTGTCGCCCTGTTCGGCTTTAATTTTAAAATGGAGACGCTTGCCATTCCGATTTTCGGTCTGGGCTATATTCTGACCATTATCAAGCGAATCCATAAAGAAAATGTGGGTCATGCCGTAATGGGTTTTGCCCTGCTCTTCATCGGATTGGGCTGGCTTTCCAGAGCCTTTCAGATGGATGAAGGCGGGGCATTTACGCAGTTTCTGGTAAAAGTGCAGGGCTACGGTGCCCTAAGTATTTTGATTGGAGTTGTGGTCGGAACGGCAATTACCGCCCTGCTCCACTCGTCCAGCGCCATGAGTGCCATTATCATCACCATGGCCTACAACAATCTGATTTCCTGGGAATTCAGTGCGGCGATGATTATCGGCTCTACCATCGGTTCTACGGTGGATGCCTTTCTGGCGGCATTTGGTGCAAGGCCTGATGCAAAACGGGTTGCCGCAGTTCACGTTCTTTTCAATCTTTCTACAGCAGTCATTGCACTTTTTATTTTCAAACCCTTCCTTACATTTGTAGATTTCATTACTCCCGGACACGCGGAACATCAGATTATTTACCACATCACCATGCTGCACACAATCTTTAAGGTCTTCGGTGCAATTATTTTCCTGCCTTTTACCAAACAGATTGTATGGCTGATGAACAAAATGATTAAGGAAGACCCCAACGGGGTTCCGACAGAGTATCATCTGGAATTCAACGAACGCATGGCAGCAGAATCTCCCGAAGGCTGTGTATTCCGCGTACAAAAAGAAATGGCCGCCTTTGCTGATGTAGTTGTGGAAATGTTTGACAGCCTGC